>JABMPI010000524.1 GCA_013203755.1 Bacteroidota bacterium | reverse complement strand
TTCAATTGGGAACATATCGAAAAAACGTTTGGGTGCATAAAGTGGCGTGTGCGGACGAACAAAACCAACTCCCATAAAAAATGGTTTCCCAGTATCCACGGTTTCCATTTCCTTTATTCGTTTGGCCGCCCATTGAGCATGCATTTCGTCGGGCATTAAATCGCGGTTGTTTTCATCAACATAATCCAAAAAGTCATCTTTTCCTCTGGTGTATAACCAGCCTGTTTTATTACCGCCCGAAATACTATCGTGAAAAGTCGGCACATCAGAAAGCGGTGCAAATGAACCATCGATTGGGCCAATACTCCGATAAGGTTCGGGAACAGATGGATGTCCCACAGGTTCTATTCCATTAAAAGCAATAGGCCCATAATTGTTGATATCAACTCCCCACTCATCCCAATACTCCTTTTTATTTACATGAAGAAGTTTTCCACTTCCCATTACATGGTACCCGTTTTCTCCAAAATATTCGAAAAGAGTAAGATTGTTTTTCAGAACGGGTTGCTGAAAGTGTTTTGTCCAACCAAAATCTTTTGATTGCATTGGATAAACTCCGGTAAACAAACTATTTCGCGATGGCGAACAAACGGGGCAGTTTGAATGTGCATTGGTAAACGTTATCCCCGATTTTGCCAGTTTATCGATGTTTGGCGTTTTTGTTTGTGGGTGCCCGTTAAAAGCCCCTTCGTAATCATTCAGATCGTCGCAGATAATAAATACAACATTTGGCTGTTTCCGATTTGGCACCTCCTTTTGTGCACAACTATATAATCCAAATAGAAATAGTATAATACTTGCCAGTTGATATTTTTTTAGATTCATAATAGTTGGATTTAATTGTTTCTAAGTTATACCAAATGTAATTTGAAATGATTGATATGTTTATAATTTTATTCTGTTTTTCCTTCGAAAGTTGAATAAAACTCACCCAAAGTTGTGAATTTATTCGCGCCGTCAAAAAGTGCTGCATTTCCAAGTGGGCCATGGGTAATATCTGCTGAAAACCATGCGTAACGTTTTACATAATCTACGTTATCCAGGGCAGGCAAAACTTCTTTCATAAAGGTTAGTATCTCTGCTTTGGTATGTTTACTATTTGCCGGCGAAGTCGCACTCCAGTCTGCAGGCGCAAATTCAGTTATCCAAATTGGTTTGTTGTACAAATTATGGATTTCCTGAAGTTTGTCTAAAAAGCCACCTGCACTAATTCCACCGTACCAATGCACACAAACAAAATCGATACGAAAGTTTCTGTTTTCAGCTTCCTCCATAAAAGATTGCATCCAATCTCCGGTTGGATTGGAACAAGCCGGACTTCCCAGGGGTAATCCAACTTTTTCCAGTTTTGGCCAATAGGCGATGGCTGTTTCCAGACTCATATTTGCCTGGTCGGCTTTGTCAGGTTCGTTAAAACCCAACATATATTTTACTTTCCCTTCGTCTTTTAAATTCTTTATGTAATCCAGTTTTAGCAGAACTTTTGAAGTATCTGACCATGCTCCCCAAATCATTGGCACAAAATCGATACTATCCGGTTCCTGGGGTAGCATTTCGTAGTTCCAGCTGTAATGCCAACTAGAGTTTAAATCTTCAATTTTATTGTACCAAAGTGCATTATTGCTAGTAACACAAAATCCTTTTTTAGGATTTTTTTGAATGTAAACAATTTCATCCTCAGGAAGTTGTTCTGTTTCGGTTTTTGAGCAACTGAAAATTGTAACAGTAAGAAATAAATATATAATTTGAGTTTTCATTTTTTCCAATCAATAAATTCCAGGCCCTTTTAGGATTTGGAATAACAATTAAGGTTAAAAAATATTTTACAGCAGAGTTTTCAAATCATCGCTCATTTTGGTTCCCTGCAAAAACGAATCGTTGTGTTTTTGTGCGTACCCGTTTAATTGATTTGCCAGCTCTTTTACAATGCCTGCTTTATCAGGTTCTTTTGCGAAATTGATTAATTCATCCGGATCGGTTTCCATATCGATTAACCAGGGTTCATCGTTTTTTGAGAGGATTAATTTATATTGCGATGTTACTGCAGCAATCCAGTTTCCTTCGGTCCCCAGTCCTGTGGAACGCATAAAAGTAATGTCCTCAAAATCAATCTGACTGCCAGGATTAATGAGCAATGAAGAGAAATCCCTTCCTTGCATTTGAACCGGAACTTTTTGATCCATAAAAGTTAGGAATGTTGGCGCAAAATCAACTGTATTAAAAGCATTTTTTACCACAGTACTTGCCGGTATTTTTGCCGGATAATAAACGATAAAAGGAATTTTTGCCGAAGCTTCCAGCGGGTTTCCTTTATTGTGTTTACCATGCTCGGCACGTAAATCACCATGGTCGGAAGTAAATACAATAATGGTTTTATCCAATAAATTTGCCTCGCGTAAATAGCTGATTATTTTGCCAACGTTATCATCAATACATTTTACCATTCCAAAATACTGATCGTGCGTAAGTTTTGGATTTTTCTCAGGCTTTGCCCAGGTTGGAACAATTGATGCATCGAGATTAAAAGTTGGTGGTTTCTGAAAATTCATGTGTTTGTACATATTATCGTACGGTGGACGAACTGCATCGGGACCATGCGGATCGGGCAAACTCAAATACATGCTAAACGGATGTTCTTTGTTTTCTTCGATAAAAGCAATGGTTTTATCTACGAGATAATCAGTTGCAAATGATTTTTCATCAGCCCCTTCTATACCATAATTTAGATTTCCATTTGCATTTACAGAAGCAACTTTTGGCCCGTTCGGCGTGTCTTCAAATTTTTTCCAGTGCCCCCGATTAAACATATATCGGTTATCATCGAACCCAAATTTACGTTCCGGTTCCCATTGTGGTTTTCCTTCTCCATCGAGATGCCATTTACCTACAAAACCGGTTTTGTAACCATTTTTGCCTAACACTTCAGAGTAGGTTATTAACCCGTCGTTAAGCGGCAAATCGTTTTTCGGAACACCTGTGTACTGCGGATACATACCAGAAATTAAGGTTCCGCGCGAAGGCGAACAAACCGGCGTTGCGGCATAATATTTTGTAAACAGTACTCCATTTTTTGCCAGAAAATCGATATTTGGTGTTTCAACATTATTGCCATCTCCCCAAACAAACGCCTGTTCGTGACTTAATTGTTCGCGGTAACAGCCAAGAGTACGGAAGTTGTGTTCATCGGTTTGAATAATAAGAAGATTGGGTTTAAAAATTGTTTCTTCTTGAGTTTCAATTTCTTTTTGCGAACATTGAAAAAAAGAGAGAACGATGAGTAATTTTATAAAACCGAATTGAACCATTTTAGTTTGTTTAAATTTAATTGCAAAGAAATGGGAAGCAGGCACAAAGTCCCAAAAAGTTTTTAACATTATTTATTTTTGTAATGCTGCTAAATTTAAAAAATAAGGGACCGTTTTCGCAACGGAGAACGGCCCCTTTAAATTATCTAACTAAACTTATGAAAAAACTAGTTTGTATAACCTGGGTTTTCTACCAGGTTTGGATTATCAGCAATTCTTCCTAAACCAATTGGAAAATAGTAGTTTCTTTCAGCAAAAACTCTTTTTTGCCCAAAATCTGCATCTTTTGTTTTTAAAGTGTATTTATTTTCTTCGATGTAATAATCCCAGATAACACCTTTGAATCCTTTGTTGTTTAACTCGTCAACGGCAGTCCGCCAACGACGAACATCCCAATATCTGTGTTCTTCTAAATAAAGTTCTACAAAACGTTCGTTTCGAACATCTTCCAGAGTTACCGTTTCTTTGTCAGGCATTCCAGCTCTATCACGAATTACATTTATTAGAGTTGTTGCTTCACCAACTTCATCCATTTCAAACTTGGCTTCGGCAGCATTCAAATACATTTCACCTGTTCGGAAAACCATCCAGTCGGAATCATCTTCATTGTTGTTAAGCCCTATTAGAGATTCGTTTACACGTTTCTTCACTAATACCCCGGCTTTAATTCTATTTCTTTTGGGAGCTGTCTTTGGCCAATCCGATCCTGCAGGAATGGTTCCTTTTGTTGTACTGTGGGTATAAACTTTGCCCTCTCCCCAAGGAGTTTCAGGATAAAATGCAGAAGCCAAAAAGCGTGGATCCTTATTTAAGATAATTTCGTCTAAGGAAAATTTGTGTGTACCATCTAACAAACTTCTATCCCAAACCGCCGAAGTGCCATCGTTGTACTCGTATTTTTCCCACGATTCAAGGTACATCCAGTTATTCGATCCCCATCCGGTTTGGAAACCATCGGGCATACAGTAGAAAGTCCAGCCATGTGCTTTTAGCAAACCTAAATCGTGAACCTCGGCAAGAATCACTTCTGAATTGCCATCAACCAAAAATAAATCTTTGTAGTTTTTTACCGGGTCGGCATCAGCTTTATACAAGGGATGCAAGCCACCATCAATAACTGCCATTGATGCAGTATATGCTTTCTGGTAATATGCGTTTGCTTCACCTGCCGGAATCCCAAGAATTCCATCGAGTTGAACACTTCCGTATTTGGCAATACTACCGGCATAAAGCATTGCTCTACTTTTTAGCGCATACGCCGCCCATTTTGTTGGACGACCAAAATTATCGCTACTAGAACTCTCAGGTAATATATTTACTAGCTCATCCATTTCCAAAGCAATAAAATCATAGATTTCTTGCTCTGAATTACGTGGTACATACAGTTCTTCAATAGGCTGGTCGATACTTTGTGCAACAGTAATAAGTGGAACACCTCCATAACGTTTTACCATATCGAAATACATAAAAGCTCTTAACCAACGTGCTTCAGCAATTTTTTGCTGAACCAGTTCAGGTTCAAATGTTGCTTCATTCAAAATTTCAATTATTTCGTTGCACGAACGGATATTACTATATGGCCAGTATTCCAGGTCGCCATGTGCTCCGTTCTCGTCGATAATTTTCATTGCAGCAGCGTATGGACTTTGCCATCCGGCAAAAACATTTTGCTCGCCACCGGTAACACCTACCGATGCATGTCCTGTACCTTTTGATTGAAATCTCGTATTGACGTAAATTTTATTTAAGAATGCGTCCACCAGGACCGGATCTGCTTTCACCGCATCTTCTGAAATGATATTAGTTGGTGCGATGTCTAATAAATCGCTACAACTAAACAGAAGAACAAATAATGGTAGTATATATAATATCTTTTTCATTGTATTATTCTTTTTGAATTTATAAAGTTAACCTTAGTCCAAACGTCATCGTTTTAACCGGTGGGTAATCACGGTTATTTGCTCCAGGTATTTCAGGATCAAACGAATCGCTCCAAATTCCCAGATTACTGATAGCAAACAAGTTTGAAGCACTGAAATACAATACACAGTTTTGTATCTTTGCTTTATTAAGTAAGGTTTTAGGAAAAGTATATGACAAATTAACATTTTTCAAACGTAAATAAGCTGCTTCGTTTGTCCAAAAATCAGAACCTTTACCATTGTTGGCAGTTCGTCCGTTTTGTGTTACCGGAGGAAGCTTAAAATCGTTTGGATTGGTAATATAATCTGCACCACTCTCGTCTTGACCTACAATACCACGGTACTGGAAATGCTGCTCCAGAGGAATTGATTCGTTGGAGAAAGGAGCTGCTGCCGAACCGCTTACGGTTACAACATAATTGGAACCACCTTGCCACAACATGCGTAAGCTAAACCCTTCGTATTGGGCACCCATATCTAAACTATACATTGTTTTTGGCAAACCTGACTTTCCAATAATCTGCTGGTCGCGCCAATCGATATAATCATCACCATTTACATCTTTATAAATAAGGTCACCCACTTTTAAGGTTTGGTTTCCAGCCTGATCCTGGTCAATTGTATGGTTGTCAATTTGTTCCTGGTTCATAAAGAAACCTTGGTTAAGATACCCCCACTGTCTGTCATCCCATTGTCCTTCATTTACATAACGATTATTCCATAATCTGTTGTACTCCAATGTTTCTTCGTCTAAGTCGCCCGTAACTGGCAGAATATCCTCTTCAATATCAACAAATTTACCTCTTGTCCATGCAAACATGGGTGAAATATCGTAAGAGAATTTTCCAATTCTGTTTGTATGTGTTAGGGCTACTTCAATACCTCTATTGTCTCTTGCATTCAGGTTCGTTCGTGGTAAACTTGCACCAAAGGTACTTGGTACCTGTGTCGTAGGTTGAGCCAAAATATCTTCTCTTAAACGGTAAAAACCATCCAATTCGAATCCTAATAATCCATTCCAAAAAGTTCCATCCAAACCAATGTTACTCATTTTCATGGTTTCCCAGGTAATATCGGGATTCGATAATCCAGCCGATGCAATTACCGGAGCAGGAGTAGTACCAAATACATAATAATTGGTAGAAATGGTATAACCGTTAAGATAATCAAACGACGAAACAGCATCGTTACCTAAAACACCATAAGAACCTCTTAATTTAAGATTATCTACAGCACTAAAATTATCTTTAATAAATGACTCTTCAGAAATACGCCATCCTGCACTCATACTTGGGAAGTACCCCCAACTCCCACTGGGTGGATATTCTCCAGAGGCGTCAGCTCTCATAGCAACTTCTAACATATATTTTCCTTGATAATCGTAATTAACACGTCCGATTACAGAAGCTCTTGCTCTTTCATTAAATGTCTCTGAATTATTTTTACCTTCTTCCGATGCGTAATTTAAAAATGGAGCTTCAAATGAAAGTATGTCTTTTCTTGACCCATTTAAGCTTGTGTATTTGTAAGTCCAGGTTTCTCCAACTAATACTGCTCTAAAGTTATGATCACCAAACGCCTTATCGTAATTCAAACTAATTTGCGGCAATAATTCGTTCGACCTGCTTGAAAATACACTCATGCTGTTTGCATTTTGCGTTCCCCATTTCACCCATGGGTCTGAACCTTCCGCTTCTGCAACAGGATTGTACTCCCAAACATCGTAAGGTTGTGATACTCTTTTATTCCAAGAAGCACCTTCTTCATAATTTAAACGTGCTTTGGCCACCAAACCTTTTACAAATGGCACTTTGTATTTTAACTCAATTGCTCCCTGCAAAGCATTCGACTTGTTGTCTTGATACCCTGAAAAATCTTTAAAGGTTTGATGATAGGGCGAACGTTGTAAAAATCCCGAAGATGCTGCCCTGCTTGGATCAGCTTCGTGGATATATGGATAAACCGGTTTTGCCGTTTGCAGCGAGTTATACATTCCACTAACATCGAAATTTGCTTTGTCTAACTTGGTTTTACGATAGGCAAAATCTACCGACACACTTAAATCATCTGTAATTTGTGCATCGATATTCGAACGTATGTTATAACGATTGTAATTGTAATCACCCGAAGTGAAGTTACTGGCCTGATCAATAAAACCAGCAGAAACAAAATATTTGATTTTTTCGCTTCCACCTGTTGCACTCACATTATGTTGGTACTGTGGTGTCCAGTCGCGATACAGTTCCTCATCCCAATCGTAACCATAGTAATCACTGTCATCAATGGTATTAATTAATCTTTTCGAATCAGGATCGTAGTGAATATGTCCCGGGCTATAATCATCCGGATTTAAACCCGATTCATTTAATAGTTCTGCCCATTTTCTTGCTTCAACAATATCGGGTAGAAATGTTGGCTGTGTAAAAGAAAAATTTCCGTGGTAAGTAAATTGCGCTGGTTTGTTGCCGCCTCGTTTAGTGGTAACTATAATTACACCATTACCCGCACGTGCACCATAAATAGCTGCCGAAGCATCTTTTAACACACTTACCGACTCAATGTCATTTGGGTCAACTTGCCCCAGATTTCCTTCGATACCATCAATTAAAACCAGCGGATTACTTCCATATCCCCTAATGTTTAATGTTGTTCCATCAGCTCCCGGCAAACCCGATTGCTGCCTGGTATAAAGACCTGAAACCTTTCCTTGAAGTAACTCAGTTGTATTCGCTACTGGTCTTTGAACCATTTCTTCGGCTTTTACATTTCCAACGGCTCCGGTTAAAGTTGCTTTTTTCTGAACACCGTAACCTACTGCAATAACCTCTTCAAGTCCAATTGCATCAACAAGCATGATAATGTCGATTGTTGTTCTGTTGTTAACTTGTTCCGTTAGTATTTTCATTCCCACAAACGAAAATAGAAGTGATGCATCGGCCGGTGCATCAAGAGTATAAATACCATCAATGTTAGTTACCGTACCGTTTGCGGTTCCCTTAATAACTACTGCAACTCCCGGCAAAGGTTCACCACCTTCGTCGAGAACAGTTCCCGAAATACTCTGCTGCGCCCATACTGCCGATACCATAAACATGGCGGCAAGCATCAGACACAGTTTTTTAATTAGTTTTTGAAAAGTTTTTTTCATAAGATTTCACTTAGTTAATAATTAATTTATAGGTATATAAATAGGAATACAATTATTGCTATTAATAGAATATAAAGAAGGATGTTGATTGTGCGGAAAGTAAAAATGCGTTTTAAGAAAGATTTTCCTTCAGACATAATTTTGCTTTATTATTTTTTAGATTTCAATTCAAAATTGAATATTATTAAAGCAAACAGTGACTGTTATTTATGAAAAAAGGGGTGAAAAGTTGTTCAGAACCGACTTAAATCATTTTTCACAGCAAGGGGGTAAACCAGTCAAACCACAACACTAACATGCTAAAATTATGCAGCTTGGAAGCATTAACAAAAATTAACAAATTAAATATTTAAAGAAAATATTTTTGTAAAAACCGAATGACAGTCTTTTGAAATACCATAGATGGACACAACTGTTGTTTTCTAATAAAGCACAAAATACCGTATGTTTTGCGGTTATTTTAACCTCGATTTTTTACCAATCCAACTGATTAAATAAGGGATGCTAAACATCCAAAATCAAAATAATTATTTGGCTTTATAATTTTTCGCGGTATTCGCTGGGCGAGCAACTAAATTGTTTTTGAAAAACAGACCGAAAATGTTTAACGTCATTAAACCCCACATCGTAGGCAATTTCCGTTATTGTTTTTTCTCTGTCGGCCAAAAACTGAGCTGCACGTTTTATTCGAATGGATCGAATAAATTCGGCGGTTGAAGAACCTGTTAAACCTTTTAGTTTCCGATAAAGTGAAGAGCCACTCATATTTAATTCTGAAGCAAGCACCTCTGACGTAAACTTAGGATTTTGCAGGTTTTTTTCAATAATAGAAATAAGCTTACCAATAAAAATTTCTTCTGACGAAGTTATTTCAATATCTGAAGGTTCGAGTCGAACAGATTTACTCAATTTCTTTTCTAATTTTTTACGGCTGGTAAGTATATTATTTACTTTTTCAATCAATAAAGTAGGATCAAATGGTTTTGAAATAAAATCGTCAGCGCCAATTTGCGTTCCCATTAATTTAAATTGCTCATCGCTTTTAGCCGTTAAAAAGATAAAAGGTATTGTTGAGGTTAAATCGTTGGAGCGAATTCTTTTGCAAAATTCAAATCCATCCATTACCGGCATCATCACGTCTGAAATAATTAAACTCGGTAGTAATTCCGTGGCTTTTTTAAATCCTTCAGCACCATTAGATACTGTTTCCACTCCGTATAATGGTTCAAGCAAGTCTTTCAAATATTGCTTTACTTCTGTATTATCTTCGACAATTAATATACAATCTTCCGAAATAGTTTTCGGCTTTGATTTACCCGGAAGAATTCCACTTAATATTTGTTCTTTTCGAATAAAACCACCTGCACTATTATCAATCTCCACTTTCTCATCCGGTTTTAAATGCGCCTCTCCTTTTAAAAGTGACACAATAAATTCGGTATGCTCATTTGGAGTACTTGTAACCGAAATTGTTCCCTTTTGTAACCCGGTAAACCGTTTTACCAATGCAAGTCCAATTCCGGTACTTGCATAGTTTTCAGTTTGTCCTACCCGATAAAACCGATCGAAAATATGATTAATTTCGGTAGCTGGAATTCCAGGGCCATTATCTGAAACACTTACCAATACTTCATCCTCTTCTTCGTACAACGCTACTTCAATTTTTCCATTTTCCCTGATGAATTTAAAAGCATTCGAAATCAGGTTATTTAGCACAATTTCCATCTTGTCACGATCAAACCAAATCTCGTGCGTTTTTAATGCTGATTTAAATTTAAACCTGATGTTATTGATTTCTGCTAATTCCTGAAAGGGGTGACATATTTCTGAAACAAACTCTTCCAGATTAGAACAGCTTGCCGAGAGTTTCATATTTCCGGATTCCATTTTTCTGAAATCAAGCAACTGATTTACCAATTTCATTAAACGGAGCGAATTATTTTGAACAGTACTTATTTTATTGGAAACTTCTTCGGATATTTCATATTTGTCTTTTTTGCTGACTAACTCTTTCAACGGTGCTAAAATTAGCGTAAGCGGGGTTCGGAATTCGTGAGAAATATTAGTGAAAAACCGAAATTTCATTTCGCTCATTTTCTGATCTTGTTCGTGTTGGAGTTTCTCCATTTCCAGATTGTTTGCCAACCGCACTTGTTTAACCGCATTCCAACGTATTATTGAAACAATGCCGGTAACCGCAAGAACGTAAAAGAGTAGTGCATACCAGGTTTGCCAAAAAGGAGGTTTCACTACAATTTTAATTTGAGCCGGTTCTTCATTCCAACCATTATGGCGGTTTGAGCTTTTTATCTGAAAAACATATTCGCCTGGTTTCAGATTATTAAATATGACAAATCTTCTGGTTCCTATTTCGCTCCATTCTTCATCATGATTTTCTAATCTGAACTGGTATTGATTTTTTCCACCAGAATCAAAATCGAGTGCTGAAAACTGTATTTCAATTTCATTTTGACGATAAGATAGTTCTATTTCATCAGTTCTTGAAATAGCCTTTTTCAAAATAATTTTAGAGTCATATTTTTTCCCAATTCCAACAGGTTTATTTAAAACACTCAAACCGGTAAAAACAGGTTTTGTCGATTCAGAAAGTTCAATAATTTCCTCCGGTAAAAAATAAGTTAATCCCGATGTTCCACCAAAAAAGATTTCACCTTTACTATTTCTGAAAACGGATGCCTCGGTAAAAGTTTTTCCTTTTACTCCATCCGTTTCGTCAAAATTAACAATCCGGTTCTCTTCTTTTGTTACCAATTTAGAAATTCCCGTGCCGGTACTTACCCAAATATTTCCATTTAAATCGTGTGAAATTCCTTTTATAAAATTACTACCAAGCCCTTCCGTTTCAGCAAAATATTCTATTTCAAATTTATCCTCATCAGTTTCGAATAATTTATTTAAACCGTTTGGTGTACCTATCCATATATTTCCTTTTTGATCTTCATCGATACAGGTAATAATGTTTCCGGTAAATTCTCCCTTAATCTCAAAATAATTTTCAGCAACTTGAATAGTAGTATCTTTTTTATTGAAAATGTGTAATCCATTGTAGGTTCCTATCCAAATCCGATCTTTTGAATCTTTTAATAAATAACTTATCCTGTTGCTTCTTAAATCGCCTGATTTTTTATCTTCTTTAATTAATCTTTTAACAAAGCTGTAACTGTTATTCTTGTCTGACAGATATAATCCACCCGAAAGCGTACCGGAAAAAAACAGGTTTTCATCGTCTAAAAATGAAACTACTTGATTACCAAAATTACCAGATGGATATTTAACATCACTGCTAATCATTTGCGGTACGCCATCAATTGCTTCAATTAAAAAAGTACCAATATTTGTGCCTGCCCATATTTTACCATCATTGTCTTGATAAAGATATTTTATGATAAAAAAACGAGCTTTATTTACAATAGGATATTCAACCTGGTAAAAATTCTCTCTGTCGGGCGACCAAAATAATCCACTGCCAATAGTGCCCAGCCAGAGATTCCCTTCACGATCATCAACTACCGACATCAGCCTGGTATTAGTTAATCCTTTCCCCGATTCGGGATGATAACCGACCGTATTAAAATTCATTTTTGGCGTTAAAACACAAACTCCACCCCCATTCGTGCCTAGCCAAATATTGTTATCCTTATCTTGAAAAACATCTAAAACAGTATCATAATCCTTATTAAGTGTCTGTTTATTTTCCGGATATATCAAATATCGCTCAAAATTCTCTGTAGCCTGATCGAAAATATAAAGTCCGGTTCCCCAGGTACCAACCCAAAGTCTGTCCTCACTATCGACTAATGCAGATTCGCAAGCATGAAATCGATTTTGGGAATTAGAGAAAGAATCACTTATCCGGTGTTTGGTTATTCTATTATTTCTTAAATCAAACTTCCTTAAATCCGAATTATTTCCTCCAACAATCCATATCACATTTCTTTTATCATCGTAAATAATTTCCTGACACGGTGCAGTATTTTCATGATGTTTATTTGAAAGATCTTCTTCATTAAATTCATACAATCCATATTGCGAACCAACCCAAATTTTACCATCAGAAGATTCAACGATTGAATTTACATTCCCCGTTAAAAACGATTGCGCTGTATTGTTTTTCTCATCGTAAACTACTACTCCGTTTTCCCAGGTTCCCATCCAGATTCTTTCCTTTTTATCTTCATAAAACGAAAGGATACGATTATTGGGTAATATTTCGCTGCTCTGTTTATAATTGGAAATAATATTCTTGAAAATACCGGTAACGGGATTGTACTTGCTCACTCCACCCGATTTTGAACCTATCCAGATATTTCCCTTACTGTCAATAAATAATTTCTCGATGGATGGATTTACCAAACTATTTGAATCGCCAGGCACTTGGTTAAACACTTTGAATTCGTACCCATCGTAACGATTTAATCCACCCCGTGTACCAATCCAAATAAACCCATCCTTATCTTGAACAATAGAAGTTACTTCGTTATGCGATAATCCGTCTCCAACTGTAAAAAAATGTTTGAGCATCTTTTTATTTTGCCCAAAATTCAGAATTGAAATCAAAAGGAGTGGGAGTAGGAGAGAATATTTAATCAGGTTTTTAATCATACTTATTCCATCCATCAACAATTTATAAAATGATTTTTATAATGTTTCTGTAAGATTAGGTGCAATATAAGAAATAAAATATACTCCCGACAGAGAAAACTTTATATAATTATTTAGGGGGGAATTTGAACACGTGAGAAGTGCATGGTTATTCCAAGTTCTGCAGACATTCCATTATTCTTTTCACTGAAAATAGTAAACAGGCAGATGAGTCCCCTGATAATTTTTTCCTTTCCACCTTTTTACATTGATTTCGCTGTTTATTTCCAAATGCTGTACAAAGAAACAGCAGTGATTTATAACTACTCCTGCAGACGGTTAAGGATTTTCCCGGCATAGCCTATCTCGTCCGTCCACTGACGGATAACGGTATTACATTTCCTCCTTGTCGGTCATGAATTTTTGCAGTGTGTCAATTACAAGTTAAAGTATAGTGGATGTACTTCAAACCCCACACCCTCCAAGAGTGTATCTTCTTGATTTTATGTGTAATATGTTGTAAATTAGCCATAGTGTTGCTATTAGCAGTTGAATGTATGCTATATCGTTTAAAATTGAAAGAAGGAGTATCACATGAAACGAGCATGATAAATTTTTGACACACGGGCGGATGTTTATTAGCGAGTTACATATGTTACCATAAAAAATAAACAATTATAAACATATGAAAGAGACAAAAGCAAAATTAGTTGTGCAGAAAATGCTTGAGCCTTTGGATGTTCAGATTAATGGGGACAAACCCTGGGATATCCAGGTACACAATCCCGATTTTTATGAAAGGGTTTTATCTGGAGGTTCCATTGCTTTGGGCGAAAGTTACATGGATGGCTGGTGGGATTGTAAAGCCCTCGACAAATTTTTTGAAAAAATATTAGAAGCTCAGTTAGATAAGAAAGTAAAAATAAATGCAAAAAAATTGTTGTGGATTATTCTCAAGGCAAAAATATCAAATGCACAGAAAAGGTCAAAAGCTTATGAAATTGGTAAACGACATTACGACATTGGAAATAATCTTTTCTCTGTTATGCTGGACAAAGGCAAAAACTATTCTTGTGGTTATTGGGAAAAAGCGAAAACACTCGATGATGCACAGGAAGCCAAGTTGGACTTGATTTGCCGAAAAATGGGATTAAAACCGGGTATGAAAGTTTTGGATATTGGGTGTGGCTGGGGTGGTTTTGCAAAATATGCAGCTGAAAAATATGGAGCAAATATACATGGCATTACGGTGTCAAGGGAACAAGTAAAATTTGCAAATGAATTCTGCCAGGGGCTTGATGTTAAAATTGAACTGAAGGATTATCGAAACTTAAATGAGAAATTCGATCGTATTGTTTCAATAGGGATGTTCGAACATGTGGGGTGCAAAAATTACAGAACTTATATGAAAGTTGTTCACCGATGTTTAAAACCAGATGGTCTCTTTTTATTGCATACAATAGGTAGTAACACTTCCATGAATTTTATAAATCCGTGGACGAATAAGTATATTTTCCCAAATTCAATGCTACCCTCGGCAAAACGAATCACCTCGGCTGCCGAGGGATTGTTTGTACTCGAAGATTGGCATAGCTTTGGGCAATATTATGATAAAACTTTAATGGCCTGGCATGAAAATTTTACAAAAAACTGGTCAAAAATTAAGAACGAATATGATGAGAGGTTTTACCGTATGTGGACCTATTA
>JABMPI010000523.1 GCA_013203755.1 Bacteroidota bacterium | reverse complement strand
TAGCATATTTGCAAATTAAAGTTAGTAACTAAGTATACACCTCAATATTTTAATTTTTCCACGAATCAGACAATTGAATAAATGTGTCATACACACCTTTTACTTTTTCAGAAACTTCCTTTCCTTCGAAAGTATCCATTAATTCACTTGTATTTACCCAGGCGGTGTGAAGAATTCCCTTCATATGGTTTTTAAATACTAAATCCGTAGATTGCTGAGCTTCTTTCATATCGGCAAGTTGAGCCATTGCAACATTGGGTACCTGATGCGGACAACTTATTACATCAAACCCTTTATTGGCAAACATTCCTGCTGTTTTTGTAATAGTTTTATAGTGCCAATCGCAAATGGTAATTTCTTTCGAAATCAAATCTATGGCCGGATGAGTTTCATTAATTGAGGCCTGCCACATTCCAAGTCCGGTTGATTCGCCGTCAATTAATCGATCTCCCCACATCCATGTTTTAACATTCTTCGAATCCAGATAATTATGCAACCGGTTTACTTCGTCGGCAAAAAGTGTTGCTTTGTTTTGTCCCGCGCACCCATTTTTACAAGAATCTTCTCCTAATATAAAAACTTCGTCCATTCCGACATGGAAATATTTTGGTTCAAGAACATCAATTATTTCATCAAACAAATCGAAAAGGACAGGGTGGATCTCGGGATGAAGAGGGCAATAACTACGGCAATAAAAATCGTCAGCATTTATTTTATCGCCGGGATTTTCTTCAAAATGTGGATATGCATTTAATAATGTTCCATAATTTGTTCCCCACGATTGGTGTCCCAAACAATTGATTAGCGGAACCAGTTCAATTCCATTTTCAGCACAAACGTTCTTCAATTTTAATGCATTTTGCTTTGAAAATACACCAGCCAATTCCGGGTGCGATTCCCACTGATAAGAATAATTCATTCGGACAACCAATAAGTTTACTCCCCGGGGAGTCAAATCATTTTCAATAAAATTAACGAATCGGTCGATTTCTGCATTTGGAATGGTTAAACAAACTCCACGAGTCAAATTGTTCGTGATTTCCTCTTCTTCAATTATCTGTGAATTGCATGAAAGGAAAAGGATTGAAAATAGGAAAAATATAGATTTCATAATAATTTAATTAGCACTAGTTGTAGTTAAATAAACAACAATATAAATTTAAAATGGAGACTTCATATTCAAGGTTTAAAAAGATAAATTTCACCCTTTGATATATTTCCTAGCAATCCCTTAACTTTCACCTGAATTTCATAGGATTCATTATTGCTTCGCGTTTGCAAATCCAGAAAGTAAATTCGCTCATGATTCTGTATTGCCGATGTTGTTCCGATATGCTTATCGGATGCAATTTGTTTTCCATTTTGAAACAGAGCAGCCTCTTCAATGGTTATAACTCTTTCGCCAACAGTTTGATTGATAACTAAGAAATAGACTCCGGCTTCATCGATGTAATCTGTGACATTGAAAGATAGAACCGACTCTTCATTCCAAACATCTTTCGTATCCCATTCACCGACCACTTCAGAATCTTCGCGCCAATAGGCAATGCCTTGGTTTGCCAGGCGAGTTAAATGACTTTTCATTCGCACTTGATAATCATCCCAGTTTTTCGTGTTCTCGGGAGACCAGGCAGCCTCGCTTAAAGCGCAGTTTCTAGGATAAATAGCAATGTCCCAAATATCTGCATTATGCGAAAATGGAGTCCATAGCGAGGTCTGAATTCCTAAAACCATTTTTTCCTGTTCGGGTGTAAAATCATTTGGGATTGGGTTGTATTCATAAATCATTTTTGAGGTCATCATACTTGGCCACTTTTGAGGATGGAGTGGATTATCTGTCTGACCTTTTTGAATGTAATAACCTTCGTTGGAAGCCATTACTACCTGACGACCTTGTTTTATTGCTTCAATGCCGCCACTCATTCCTCTCCAACTCATTACCGAGGCAGTTTCGGATAATCCACCGTCAAGAATTTCGTCCCAGCCAATTAATTTGCACCCTTTGGCAATAATCATTTTCTCCAACCTTTTTATGAAATAAGCTTGCAGTTCATCTTGATTTCCCAGCTTTTCATCCTCTATTCGTTGCTTGCAATCGGGACATTCTTTCCACCATGTTTTTAATACTTCGTCGCCTCCCACATGAATATACTGGCTTGGGAAGAGTTCGATAATTTCAGACAGAATATTTTCGATAATTGGATAAACAGCTTCGTTTCCTGCACAAACCACATTGGTTCCCGGATGGCGAATGTATTTTTTTTCTCGTTTTGGAAAGTCATCAAAATAGGCAGGATATTTGTCGCGTTCTGCGTTTTTGCAAGCCAATTCCGGCATGGCATAAATTAATGCGGAAGAATGTCCGGGTAAATCTATTTCCGGTACAATAGTAATATGTCTTGCTTCAGCGTATTTAACTATTTCACGAATTTCTTCCTGTGTGTAAAATCCTCCGTAAGTTTGCCTTTCACCAACAGTTGGATAATTGGGTTGCTCCCTCCATGCTCCTATTTCAGTGAGCCAGGGATATTTTTTAATTTCAACTCGCCACCCGTGGTCATCGGTGAGGTGCCAGTGAAATACATTCATTTTATGCATTGCCATCAAATCGAGGGTGCGTTTTACATACTCAATGGGTTGAAAAGAACGAGAGGCATCGAGCATAAAACCGCGCCATTCAAAACGAGGATAATCCAATATTTCAACACATGGTATGTTCCATACAACATCGGTAATTTTACTTCTGCTAAAAATCTGTTCCGGTAATAATTGTAATAAAGTTTGCAGACCATAAAAAATACCAGACTGACTACCTGCCGTGAGTTGTATTTTATTTTTTTCTACAATTAGCCGATAAGCATCGTCGCTATAATCCGTTTTTAGTTGAGAATCAATATTTAATGAGATGATATTTTTACCACTGCTTAAATTCGAAATCTTTAATTTAAGTCCGGAGGAGGGAACCAGGCTATTACAAAAAGAAATGACCTCATTATTTAGAGTTGCATCTGCTGCTACTCTGGTATCTGAATTTAATTCAAAAAAACCATTTTTTACGGTTAATTCACTGGGATTAGGAACCAGATTTATTGTCCCGGTTTGTGCTTTAATAATAAATGTTTGCACTATCAATGCAACAACAAGAACCATTACTATTCGTACTCTCCTCATTTTTTTTTTTTATAAATTTCCTGATTTAATGGTACTCCCTATTTTGCTAAAATCGATGGCTTCAAAACCTTCTAATT
>JABMPI010000522.1 GCA_013203755.1 Bacteroidota bacterium | reverse complement strand
GGACACAAACGCAAATACCGTATTATCGATTTTAAACGCGATAGAGACGGAGTTGCAGCTGTTGTCGATTCCATTCAGTACGATCCAAATCGTACTGCCCGCATCGCCCTTCTAATTTATGAAGATGGCGAAAAAAGATACATCGTTGCGCCTAACGGGTTGCAAGTTGGACAAACGGTGAAAAGCGGAACAGGAGCTGATCCTGAAATTGGAAATTCTCTTCCCCTATCTGAAATGCCTCTTGGTACTTTGGTACACAACATTGAACTTCACCCTGGACAGGGTGGTGTTATGGCTCGTAGTGCAGGCGCATATGCGCAACTGACCTCTCGTGACGGTAAATTCGCAATTCTGAAATTACCGTCTGGCGAATCTCGTATGGTACTGACAACCTGTAAGGCTACAGTAGGTACGGTTGGAAATACAGAACATAACCTTGAAAAATCGGGTAAAGCAGGTCGCTCTAGGTGGCTTGGAAGAAGACCACGAGTAAGAGGTGTTGTTATGAATCCGGTAGATCACCCAATGGGTGGTGGAGAAGGAAAATCTTCAGGTGGACACCCACGCTCACGTAAAGGTGTTCTTGCGAAAGGCTTTAAAACCCGTTCGAAGAAGAAAGCTTCCAGCAAGTATATTGTAGAACGTAGGAAAAAATAAATAGAGGAATATTATGAGTCGTTCGTTAAAAAAAGGTCCTTATATCGATATTAATGTTGAAAAGAAAGTGTTGGCTATGAATGAGACCAACAAAAAATCGGTATTAAAAACTTGGGCCAGAGCATCAGTAATTTCTCCTGATTTTGTAGGCCATACTATTGCAGTACACAATGGAAACAAATTTATCCCGGTTTACATTACCGAAAATATGGTAGGGCACCGTTTGGGTGAATTTGCGCCAACTCGTACTTACAGAGGTCATGGTGGTAACAAAAAGAGGTAAGGCATAACTATTAATTTTAAAAAGAAAAGAAAATGGGTGCCAGAAAAAGACTAGCAGCAGAGAAAAGAAAAGAAGAAAAGAAACAACAATATTTTGCTGTTTTGAAAAACTGCCCTACTTCTCCAAGAAAAATGAGGCTTGTAGCCGATTTAGTTCGTGGAATGGAAGTAAACAAAGCGTTAGATGTTTTGAAGTTCTCTTCAAAAGAAGCATCACGTGGGGTAGAGAAACTTCTTCTTTCGGCTATTGCCAATTGGCAAGCTAAAAACGAAGGAATTCGTTTAGAGGAAAGTGAACTTTACGTGCAAAAAATCATGGTAGATTCAGGTAGAATACTGAAAAGGTTACGTCCGGCTCCACAGGGTCGTGCTCACCGAATCAGAAAACGCTCGAATCACGTGACTATATTCGTAGATAGAAAAGAAAGTGTTGTTGAAGAAAATCTTAATTCGTAATACATGGGACAAAAAGTAAATCCGATTTCAAATCGATTGGGATTCATCAAAGGATGGGACTCAAACTGGTTCGGTGGTGATAATTACGGCGATAAATTGGTTGAAGACCACAAGATCAGGGCTTACCTGAATGCTCGTTTGGCTAAAGCCAGTATTTCAAGAATCGTTATAGAACGTACCTTGAAGCTGATTACCATCACAGTTCATACTTCACGCCCAGGTTTTATTATTGGAAAAGGCGGTCAAGAAGTTGACAAACTAAAAGAAGAATTAAAGAAAATTACCAACAAAGAGGTTCAAATCAACATTTTCGAGATCAAACGTCCTGAACTTGATGCCAAAATTGTTGCAACTAACATTGCAAGGCAGATTGAAGGTAAGATTGCTTACCGTAGGGCTACTAAGATGGCTATTGCTTCAACCATGAGAATGGGAGCTGAAGGAATCAAAGTATTGGTTTCTGGAAGGCTTAACGGAGCAGAGATGGCTCGTTCTGAAATGCTTAAAGATGGCCGTACTCCGCTACATACGTTGCGTGCTGATATAGACTACGCATTGGCTGAAGCATTAACAAAAACCGGACTTATTGGTGTTAAAGTTTGGATTTGTAAGGGTATGGTTTATGGTAAACGCGATCTTTCGCCAAACCTAGGGCAAAAGCCTGGTGGACGTGGTGGAAAAGGTGGTGCGCCTAATCGTAACAGACGAAGAAAATAGGTTTAACAATCAGAATTATAAAAAAGGATGTTACAGCCAAAAAAAGTAAAATTTAGAAGAGTACAGAAGGGTCGAATGAAGGGGAACGCTCAACGCGGAAACCAACTTGCATTCGGGTCATTTGGAATAAAGTCGTTGGAAGAGTCGTGGCTTACCGGTCGCCAAATTGAGGCAGCCAGGGTTGCGGTAACCCGTCACATGCAACGACAAGGTCAGATATGGATACGTGTTTTTCCTGATAAGCCTATTACCAAAAAACCAGCCGAAGTAAGGATGGGTAAAGGTAAAGGTGCTCCTGAAGCATTTGTTGCTCCGATATCTCCGGGACGTATAATTATTGAAGCAGACGGTGTGCCATTTAAAATGGCCAAAGAAGCTTTAAGGTTAGCCGCTCAGAAACTACCGGTTAAAACAACATTTATGGTTAGACGTGATTATGTTGAAGAATAAAAAAGGTGAATGATGAAAACTTCTGAAATCAAAGAACTGACGAGCAAAGAAATCGTCGAAAGATTACAGGTTGAAAAGGAAAACCTTGTTCGCCTAAAGTTAAATCATGCAGTGTCGCCACTTGACAATCCTATGGTTATTAAGGAAAGCAAGCAAAATGTTGCAAGGTTGAAAACTATTCTTCAGGAAAGAGAATTAAACGAAAATCAGAATTAATTCAACGATGGAAGAAAAAAAAGTGAGAAATCTCAGGAAAGAGAAAATCGGAATAGTTGTTAGTGATAAAATGGACAAATCTATTGTAGTTGCTGTTGCACGTAAAGTGAAACACCCTATTTATGGTAAGTTCGTTAACAAAACAACTAAATTCCATGCCCATGATGAGGACAATACCTGCAACGCTGGTGATACTGTAAAGATAATGGAAACACGTCCGCTCAGTAAAACAAAATGTTGGAGATTAGTTGAAATAATGGAAAGAGCTAAGTAATCATGATACAACAAGAATCAAGATGTGCGGTGGCTGACAACAGTGGAGCTAAAATAGTGCTTTGTATTCGTGTTCTGGGAGGAACAAGAAAACGTTACGCTTCTTTAGGCGATACTATTGTGGTTACTGTAAAAAGTGCAATGCCAGGTAGTGAAATTAAAAAAGGAACAGTGTCTCGCGCAATTGTAGTGCGTACGAAAAAAGAAAATCGTCGTGCAGACGGTTCTTATATTCGTTTCGACGACAACGCGGTTGTTCTTTTAAACGCTACTGGAGAAATGCGTGGAACACGTATTTTCGGGCCCGTAGCACGTGAATTGCGAGATATGAATATGAAGATTATTTCACTCGCACCAGAAGTACTTTAATTAGTAAAAAGCTCAAAATGCAAAAAAAGTTACACATAAAGAAAGGTGACACTGTGTTTGTGAATACAGGAACTAGCAAGGGTAAACAAGGCCGTGTGTTAGAAGTAATTACAAAAACAGACAGAGCAATTGTAGAAGGTGTTAATATGATGAAAAAACATACCAAACCTAACGCGGAATCGCCACAGGGAGGTATCATCGAAAAAGAAGCACCGGTACACATCTCAAACCTAATGTTGGTAGACCCAAAAACTGGCGAAGCAACACGTATTGGTCGGAGATTGGATGACAATGGTAAATTAGTTCGTTTTTCTAAAAAATCGGGAGAGGAGATAAAGTAATGGCTTACATACCAACTCTTAAAAAGAAATATCAAGAAGAAATTATTCCTTCATTAAAAAAAGGATTCGATTATTCTTCAGTGATGCAGGTTCCAAAATTAGAAAAAATCGTTCTTAACCAGGGTGTGGGAGCAGCAATAGCCGATAAAAAGCTAATTGATGTTGCTACAACTGAAATGACAATGATCACTGGTCAAAAGGCTGTGCAAACTATGTCTAAAAAGGACATTTCTAATTTTAAACTCAGGAAAAAAATGCCAATTGGCGTGCGTGTTACATTGCGTCGCGACCAAATGTATGAATTCCTTGATCGTCTAGTAGCAGTGGCATTGCCACGTATCCGCGATTTTCGTGGTATTGAAAGCAAAATGGACGGACGAGGTAATTATACGCTAGGCGTTCCAGAACAAATAGTATTTCCAGAAATCGTGCTAGATAAAGAATGCAAGATCAACGGGATGAACATTACCTTTGTTACTTCAGCTAAAACCGACGAAGAAGGTTTTGCTTTGTTGAAAGAATTAGGGTTACCATTTAAAAACGTTAAAAAGAACTAGTATGGCTAAAGAATCAATGAAAGCCCGCGAAGTAAAGCGTGCGAAATTAGTTGAGAAATATGCCGAAAAACGGGCCCAGCTGAAAGCGGATGGCGATTGGGAAGGTTTGCAAAAACTACCTAAAAACTCTTCGAAAGTTCGTTTGCATAACAGATGTAAACTTACTGGTCGACCAAAAGGGTACATGCGTCAATTCGGAATCAGCAGAATTAATTTTAGGGAGATGGCATCAAATGGCCTAATTCCTGGGGTTAAAAAGGCAAGTTGGTAATCGTTTAAAGAACTTGAAAAAATGAGTAAAGTAACAGATCCAATAGCAGACTTTCTTACAAGGATAAGAAATGGCATCCAGGCAAAACATCGCGTGGTAGACATTCCTGCTTCGAATTTGAAAAAAGAAATGACCAAAATTCTAAAGGAAAAAGGGTATATTCTGAATTACAAATTTGAAGACGAGGTGGGTTATCAAGGAAACATTAAAATTGCCTTGAAATTCAATCCTGAAACAAAAGTATCTGCAATTAAAAAGTTAGAACGCATAAGTAAACCAGGTTTACGTAAATATTGTGATTCTACAAACATTCCACGTGTACTAAATGGTTTAGGCATAGCAATGATCTCTACATCGAAAGGTGTTATTACCGACAAAGAGGCTAAAGAACTTGGTGTTGGTGGAGAAGTTTTATGTCACGTCTATTAATAAAGGAACGGTCATGTCAAGAATAGGTAAATTACCCATTACAATTC
This sequence comes from Bacteroidota bacterium, assembly GCA_013203755.1. Lineage (GTDB taxonomy): Bacteria > Bacteroidota > Bacteroidia > Bacteroidales > Prolixibacteraceae > Draconibacterium. Next base: position 2,896 of record JABMPI010000522.1, on the reverse strand, counting down.
CAGCAGGAGTAGAAGTTAAAGTTAGCGACGACAACGTTGTTACGGTTAAAGGAGCTCTTGGTGAATTGTCACAAAAAGTTGACCCGGAAATTGGAGTAGCGATTGAAGATGCTACTATCACTTTCACGAGGGCAGGCGAGTCAAAACGCCTAAAGTCATTTCACGGACTATACCGATCTTTGGTAAACAACATGGTTATTGGTGTTTCCAAAGGTTACGAAATCAAGTTGGAATTAGTAGGTGTTGGTTATCGTGCTGAATTATTGCCCGGTAATGTGTTAGACCTTATTTTAGGTTTTGCTCACCACACTTTCTTACAAATTCCTTCTGAAGTGAATGTTGAAGCAGTGTCTGATAAACGTAGCAATCCTATTGTTACGTTAAAAAGTAACGACAAACAATTAGTTGGTCAGGTGGCTGCAAAAATCAGATCATTCCGTAAGCCTGAACCTTACAAAGGAAAAGGTATTAAGTTTGTTGGCGAAGTATTAAGGCGCAAAGCTGGTAAAGCCGCTGCAAAATAATTTATAACATTAATTATTATGGCATTAACAAAATTAGAAAAGCGCGCAAAGATTAAGAATCGTATTCGCGTTATTATATCCGGCTCAGCAAACCGTCCTAGATTAAGCGTTTATAGAAGTAACAAGCAAATTTATGCCCAACTTATTAACGACGAACAAGGAATTACTTTAACAGCAGCTGGATCTACCGATAAGGTAATTATTGGTAAAGAAGGAGACAAATCAGAGAAAGCAGCAATGGTAGGTAGTTTAATTGCCGAAAAAGCATTGGCAGCTGGAATTACTGAAGTTGTATTCGACAGAGGTGGTAATTTATACCACGGTAGAGTTAAACAATTAGCTGACGCTGCCCGTAAAGGCGGTCTTAAATTCTAATACATTATGGCGAAAATAAGTAGTAATATAAAAACGACTGATCTGGATTTAAAAGACAGATTGGTAGCCATTAACCGGGTTACTAAAGTTACAAAAGGTGGACGAACATTTAGTTTTTCTGCAATTGTAATTGTAGGTAACGAAGACGGTATTGTAGGTTGGGGCCTGGGAAAAGCAAGTGAAGTAACAACTGCTATCTCAAAAGGTGTTGACGCAGCTAAAAAGAATCTAGTGAAAATTCCGGTTATTAACGGAACCATTCCTCACGAGCAAATTGCAAAATTTGGTGGAGCAAACGTATTGCTTAAACCAGCTTCATCGGGTACCGGTGTTAAAGCGGGTGGTGCGATGCGTGCTGTACTAGAGAGTGTTGGTATTCACGATATCTTGGCAAAATCAAAAGGGTCATCAAATCCTCATAACCTGGTAAAAGCAACAATGGCTGCTTTGCTGGAGTTGAGAGATGCCTATACAGTTGCTGAGCATAGAGGAGTTTCAGTTCAAAAAGTTTTTAAAGGATAGAACAATTATGGCGAAACTTATAATTACACAAGTAAAAAGTAGCATCGGTTCAACCAAACGTCAAAAGTTAACTCTTGAAGCGTTAGGTTTAAAAAAATTAAACCGACCAATTGAGCATGAAGCTACTCCTCAAATTGTTGGCATGGTTAACAAAATGAGGCATTTAATTACTGTTGAAGAAGTTAAATAATATTTCAAATATTGGAATTATGAATTTAAGTAATTTACAACCTGCTACAGGTTCGACAAAAACCACAAAACGAATTGGAAGAGGCCAAGGCACAGGTCGAGGTGGTACTTCTACTCGTGGGCATAAAGGGCAAAAGTCGAGATCAGGTTATTCAAGGAAAATAGGATTTGAAGGTGGGCAGATGCCTTTGCAGCGAGTTGTTCCTAAGTCGGGATTTAAAAACATTAACAGGGTTGAATACAAAGGTGTCAATCTTGAAATGTTGCAAATAATAGCTGAAAAGAATAGTCTGACTGTCATCGATAAACAATCTTTGATAAGTGCAGGAATCGCTTCGAAAAACGATAGAATAAAAATTCTTGGTGGTGGAACTTTAAGTTTAAAACTAGAAGTAAAAGCCAATGCATTTTCGAAAAGCGCGAAAGAAGCAATTGAAAAATTAGAAGGAACAACAGAAATACTTTAAACCGAATGAGACGATTCATTGAGACCCTAAAGAATATTTATAAGATTGAAGACCTTAGATTTCGTATTGGAACTACACTTTTCTTGCTGTTAATTTACAGGTTAGGATCGTTTGTTTCATTACCGGGAATTGATCCTGCTCAGTTACAAAATTTGCAGTCACAGACTTCAGATGGTTTGCTTGGCCTTATCAACATGTTCTCCGGAGGTGCGTTTGCTCAAGCTTCTATCTTTGCTTTAGGTATTATGCCATATATTTCTGCCTCAATTGTGATTCAATTAATGGGAATCGCTGTCCCCTACTTTCAGAGGTTGCAGAAAGAGGGTGAGTCAGGAAGAAGGAAGATTAATCAGATTACACGGTATTTAACCGTTATAATCTTAATTCCACAGGCATCGGCTTATTTGGCAAATCTAAATGTTCAGTTACCCGACTCGGCGTTTGCAATGACAGGTGTATGGTTTACCATCCCCTCAATTGTAATATTAACAGCCGGTTCGATGTTTGTTCTTTGGTTAGGAGAACGTATTACCGACAAAGGAATTGGTAATGGTATTTCGCTGATTATTATGATTGGTATTATTGCCCGGTTACCTCAATCGGTTGTGCAAGAATTTGCACAACGATTCGAGAGCGGTGCTTTAGTAATGTTCCTGGTAGAATTTGTTATTCTTTTCGTTGTGTTTATGGCCTCAATTATGTTGGTTCAGGGAACCCGCAGAATTCCGGTTCAATATGCAAAACGAATTGTTGGTAACAAACAATACGGTGGTGTACGTCAGTACATACCACTTAAGGTTAACGCTGCAGGTGTAATGC
>JABMPI010000521.1 GCA_013203755.1 Bacteroidota bacterium | reverse complement strand
CACTTTTGAAAAACTGGAGAAGCTAAATCGGAAATATGGCGTTTGCGGGAATTATCAGAATCATTCGGGAACAAGAGTTGGCGGACCAGTTTGGGATTTGTATGAAGTACTGAAAAATCTGGATCCGGAGTACATTGGAGTACAATACGACATTCGCCATGCAACAGTTGAAGGTGGACAATCGTGGCCGCTAGGAATGAAATTGCTTGGCTCCTGGATTCACACCACGGATATAAAAGATTTTATCTGGCAAAAAAATGAAAAGGGACAATGGGAAGTAAAAAATGTTCCTTTGGGAGAAGGGATGGTTGATTTCAAAAAATATTTTGAAACATACAAAACAATGAATATTGAAGCGCCGGTTTCAATTCATTACGAATATGATTTGGGTGGTGCAGAACATGGCGATCTAAATCCTTCAATGAGTAAAAAAGAGATCTATTCCTGGCTAAAAAAGGATATTACTTTTCTTAAAAATGAATTCAAAAAATATAATCTGTAATGAATAATTCAAATTGGTCCAGAAGAAATTTTATAAAAACTACAGCAGTTGCGGGAGGTGTAGCATCTGCCTTACCATCTTTTGCAGTAAATTCAAATAATACCGTAGCAAACAAAAATATCGTAATTGCAAAAACAAGCTCAAATTTCGAACGCGAACCACTTCTTCGTCCGTTTGGATTTAAGGGAGCTTTTATGTCTGAAATTTGGCAGAACATAGCTTTTTTAGAGTCGGGGTCTGGAATTAGAAAAGTTGGCTTGGGTTCGCAAAATGTGTTGTGGTCGGATGCCAGTGTTTTTGGAAATTTTTCGGAAAGCGGTGGTAACGCATTTATGTATGCAATTACAGAGTACGCATTAAACTTAATAAAAGGGGCTTCGTTTCAATCGCCGGTAAATCTTCTCGACGATATTCTGGAAGATGTTTACGCCTATGGCAAGAAAATAACCAATAATCCAAACCTGCGAAAAACATTTGTGCTAAATGCTTTGGTAAGTGTCGACAATGCTGCATGGTTACTTTATGCTGCTGAGAATAACATTACGACCTTCGACGATTTGATACCTGAAAAATACAGACCTGCACTTTCTCATCATTTAAAAGGGGTTGCCAGTGTTCCATCCATGGCATTTACAATTCCCATTTCAGAAATAAAACAAGCTGCCGACGAGGGGTACTTTTTTATGAAAATAAAAATAGGACATCCGGGAACAGAAAAAGAGATGTTGGAAAAAGATAAGGCCCGAATTTCTGAAATCCATAAAACGCTTGGGAACTATCGTACCAAATATTCTGCCGACGGAAAACTTCCTTATTATATCGACATTAATGGGCGCTACCAGAAAAAAGAGACATTGCTGAGGTTAATCGATCACATCGAAAAAATAGGTGCCTTCGATCAAACAGTAATTATTGAAGAACCTTTTCCGGAGCATCTTGAAATTGATGTTTCTGACGTTCCAATTCGTTTAGCAGCCGACGAAAGTGCGCACACCGATAAAGATGCCCTTGAAAGAATTCAGATGGGGTACAAGGGAATTGCTTTAAAAGCCATTGCAAAAACCTTAAGCATGACCATGAAAATTGCCAATGTAGCAAAACAGCAGAACGTACCTTGTTTTTGTGCCGACCTTACTGTAAATCCAATTTTAATCGACTGGAATAAAAACATTGCTGCCCGTTTGGAACCCTTTCCCGGATTGGATATTGGTTTGATGGAAACCAACGGACACCAGAATTATAGCAACTGGGCAAAAATGGAAACTTACCATCCTTTTGCCGATGCAGAATGGAGAAAATCAAAAAAAGGTGTGTTTGAATTGGACAAAGATTACTACGCAAAAAGTGGCGGAGTATTAATAGATTCAAAACATTATATGGATATGTTTTAAAGGCTTTTAAAAACGTTGAATACGAACGTTTAATTTCCAACTGATTGTGTCAAACAACCAGATTCGTTATTCAGAACTTGATTTGGATTCTGTTGGAATAATTACCTTCTTTCTATAAATCGGGATAAACCCAGTCTGGCCGTGCAGGCGGACAGGCTTCTTTTTGGGAGGAGAAATTTTGTGTTCCATTCATCATACGAAGTACAAAGAATATTTGTAGCAGGGAAAATTCCCTGCCTTTTTTTTCCAAGACGGAGGTGCCCCGGTTTATACGGGGTGGGGAGGTTAAACAAACAAATGCTTCAATAAAACACGAACAGGCATTTTGTTAACTAAAATCTATTGCCAATTTTACTCGCCATTACATACCCGGTGACACCCGTGCAAGAGATTCCGTGAAGCAGAACTGCCACCCGATTGATAATTTATTTGACGACACGAGCTAATTTGCATTTAGCATGTAATAAAAAGAATAATGGGAATTTACTCCCACCATTAGCAAATGTAATAGAAAAAAAGGTAACGTTACAGTACGTTAGCGGTAATTGCAACTGACACAAAACCAGGAAATAAATGGAATATATTGACATAAATAAAAAACTCTGGAATCAAAAGACAGAAATCCATTACAATTCTGATTTTTATGACATTGATTCCTTCATCAAAGGGAAAGATTCTTTAAATCCAGTAGAGATTGGTTTACTTGGTGAGATTAAAGGAAAAAGGATTTTACACTTGCAATGTCATTTTGGACAGGATACTATTTCTCTTGCAAGACACGGAGCGTTGCCAACTGGAATTGATTTTTCAGAAAACGCTATTGAAAAAGCAAAAAAACTTAATGAGTCATTAGGTACAAATGCAAAATTCATACAAAGTGACATCTACAAACTTCCTGAGATTCTTGATGAAAAATTTGATATTGTTTTCATATCTTATGGTGTGATTGGTTGGTTGCCTGATATGAGTAAATGGGCTAAAATTATAAAACAATATCTAAAACCTGGTGGAGAATTTATTATGGTCGAGTTTCACCCAATTGTTTGGATGTTTAGCTATGATTTCAAACAGATTGAATTTAACTATATGGATTCTGCCCCAATAATAGAAGAATTGGAAGGTACATATACCGACAGAGAAGCTCAAATTAAAGAAAAATCAGTTAGCTGGAATCACGGTTTGAGTACCGTCATTGATTCACTTATAAAAACAGGATTGTCAATTACAGATTTCAAGGAATATAATTATTCGCCCTATGATTGTTTTGAAAATACAGTGAAAATTGATGATAGGAAATTCAAGATAAAAGGATTAGAAGATAAAATACCAATGATTTATTCATTAAAAGCAGTAAAAGGATAATGAAAAATAAACAACATACCGCCAATAACTAAGCATTCGCATAGTCAGCACAGCTTGTCCCGAAAATCGGGAACCCAGTCTCAACGCCGTGTTGACGAAACCGGTGATTGAAACACTTTTCTATGT
>JABMPI010000520.1 GCA_013203755.1 Bacteroidota bacterium | reverse complement strand
GCGCCAATCTCGTTTGTCCGTAATTCGCTGAACTAATTTGTCCATTGATTTTCTTCTGTATCTTCTTGTTTTGGCGCGATAGCGCTGTTTTTTTGCTTTTTCTTCAAAAAACTTCATAAAAAATTATTTTCTTCCTTGTTTGCTTCTTCTTCCGGTTGTCTATTCTTGCTTTTGAAAATTCAATCTTTGTCTTTCAAAAAGTTCTGTAGTTTTAAAATACTCATTGCCTTATCCTATCAGGATTGAACGCATAAGCGCGGAAGTTTTTACAGCGTCACCTTCAGCGATTGTATCAGTAATTTTATCTCTATTAGTGACCATGATTTTGTCGAATGCTTTCAGCCAGTTAATACTTTCAGAAATTGCTCCAACAGCGTCTTCACGATATGGGTATTGATCCATTGACAACCAGCCGTCATAACCGTATTTATCCAGCCAATATAACATTTCGATATACTCCAGAGAGTGAATCGACCCGGCAATCATATCATCATCCCAAGCCTTATAGTTATCATTAAAATGCATGTGAAATAATTTGTTACCAGCTTGTTTGGCTAAAATAATAGATTCAGAAACGTTTTCGCCAGCCATAAAGGCATGACCTGTATCAATAGTAACTCCCACATTATCCATGCCCGTCTGTAAGCAGACCAGCAGAGTGTCCGCCATTCGAGCCATATATGAATGTGTTCGCGGTTCTTTAGGTTTGTATTCCAGCGCAAATTTTAAATGTGGAAATTCTCCGGCTAATTTAGCAATATTTTCGACAAGCCAGTTACGTTCATCGAGATAATTTCCTTGAAACAAATAATCATAACCATCTTGACCCGGCCAGAGATTAATTATATCACAGTCCATTTTTTCGGCGACACCGCACATTGTCCGCAAATATTCCATCGCTTTTTGGCGAACTTCTGAATCTTTGGCTGAAATACTGCCGAATCTCCAAATTTTATCCGCGAATAAATCAGGAATAATTGAAACGCATTTAAAATTAAGATTATCCAAGGCAGTTTTCATTTTCTGTACGTTGTCCGGGCGAATGTCCCAGGTTCCAACAAGTTCAATGCCGGAAATACCATCAAGTTTTCCAGCTTGTTTAAGCATTTCGATCGAAGACGGATTTTCTTTGTAACTTCCGCAAAAACGATCACATGTGTTTCCGAGGTTTCCAAGAATAGCTGAATACTTACGCATTTTCATTTCTCCTTATATGTTTAGTTTGAAATTGTGTTTACCAGCAGCATAGTCATTACCATTTAGCGTTTTAGCAACAATTCCTTCAGGAACTTGTAATTTAACTGCAAGGTGATCGCTTTTACGCTTCCACGCAATAAAAATATTGCCATGTGGCGTAGGGACTCTACCTTCTGCAAAGTTTAAATCTAAAACTTCAGGCGCAACTTTAAAGGTATCAAAACCGGGAGTCAGCGGTTTTATTCCCAGAATTACGGTCTGAAAAAAGTCGATTGGAGCAGTGGCAAAACCATGACATAAACTACCATCTCCTCCAAAAGCAGCCTTGCCTCGTGCGTGGATTCCAGCTTCCCAAATGGTTGGAGAACCTGTTTTTATAATATCTCCCCAGTACTTTCGAATTCGCTCAAGTGCTTCCGGTTCTTTTCCACAAAGCTTCATCGCATGGAAAATAAAATAATGTAAATACAATTCCGGCATTAACAGATTTTTATCAGTCAGTGCGGCTTCAAGGTACTTGCGGTTAGCCTCGCTATATTCTCCACTCAACAAAGCGAAGGCATGCGCTAACTGGCTTGAATGAGCGGAATGTCCATCTTCATCCACCCAGTCAGCTAAACGGTTTTCAGCTTCTTTGAAAAAATATTTTTCCAAACTACTGGAAGTTTTTTCTATTTTTGTGTGGTATTTAGCACAATCAATTTTTAAATCAGAACTTTTGGCTAATTCGATAATGCTTTTCATTGCGCTAACATAAAGATAACTAAGCAGTGAAGTTAATTTCCCATTCATCGAGACTCCATTCAATTCAAATGACCAATCAAAGAAATTCCAGTATTTTTCAGGTGGTAAAATAAAACCGCGCTCATCTTCCCATTTGCTGAAAGTCTCCAAAATCAAAATAAGATTGGGCATTAATTCCTTTATCAATTCTTTATCGTTGCTATACATGAGATAATCTTTCAGCATGAAAATAATGAATAAATTAGTAGGAACTAAAACAAAACGATCTCCATCTTCAGGGCAGGGACATACACCCGGAATAATTCCTCCTTCCCGCGCGTCTGAAAATGCCAGTCGAAATGCCCGACGATGTACTTCAGACACCCCAAAGGCCTGTAGCGAAGTCATATTTTCGACAATCAAATCATTCACCCAGAAAGATCGTTCACGCCATGGACAATCGGTAAATACATCTGTTGTGCAGGATTCAAGGGTTTCACAACACGCGTCCCAAATCCGGTTAATCAACAAGTCGTCGCAATTAAAAGAAGCACGTCGAACAAATGGATATCTGGTGTCAATAGCTTTCACTCGATGAATTTCAATAGGAGCTGTAAAATTACGGCAAACAATTTGCACCATCTTAAAACCACGTTCATATATTGAATTGCCAATTTTTTGCCGTCCTTC
>JABMPI010000519.1 GCA_013203755.1 Bacteroidota bacterium | reverse complement strand
AATGAGCCCCTAAAAAGGCTTAAAAGTGGTCAATTATTGGATAAAAAGTGGGTTGTGCATCAGCTACTGATGTTAGCCACTGGCTTTCCCTTTCAAATATGTTTCGGGAGTCATAACGGCTAATTGGCTTTTTTTGAAATCTTTTATGTTTCTAGTTAGAATGATTTTTATTTCTCCATTTTCTATTGCGGAGAAGTTTTGTAATGCATCTTCAAAATCTTTAAATTCAGAGTTTAACGCATTTAAAACCACTTGTTTATTCATATCTACGACATCCACTATGCTTAAAAGTTGCTTTATTTTCTCAACAATTATTTCGTGTTTGGCAGTTTTGTTAAGTAAATAATATACGTTGGCAATTATAACCGGAGTTGTAAATCCGTTAATGTTATTCTCTGCGCAAAGACTAAATATTTCTGCGGAATATTCTGCAAAGGGTTTTCTGTCAAAAAGGAAATCTAATATGACATCTGTATCAATAAGAACATTATCCATTTATAAATATTTATCTTCTAAACGGTTTCGGAGCTCCTTTTTATAATCAAAATCTTTGGGCATTTTAAATGATCCTTTTAGAGATTCTACTGTTGAATTTAGTTTCTTGTTTTTGCTTTTTTGTTCGTCTTTGGTAAGTAACTTTAAATAGTTTTCAATAATGTCTGATAAGCTGCGATTTTTTTCTTTCGCATAGTTTTTTGCCCTATCAATTATTTCCCTTTCAATAGTTAATGTCAACTTTGTGTTCATGCTAATGTTTTAATGAATTCTGTTCTACGAAGATACAAAATATATGCGCAATACGTGTCTTAATGTGTCAAATTACACGTATCATTTTTTGCTTGTGGCTAACGGAGAGTATAAAAGCAGTAGCTTGGCACGTGTGTTGGCTTAGCGCGGCTATTGCTTTTATACAGTGTTGGCGTGTCGTTATTTTCTCTTATTTATGATTAAATTAAGTATTCGTTCAAGGATGAGTCCATAAAGCATTGTGTTTAAAATTAAACCAATGAAGAACAACCCGCCATTCATCCAATCCCAAAGTAAATTATGCGTTGGAAAGCGAAAAATGTTAAACATATAAGCAAATACATTCCAAACAATACTATCTCCAATTGTTCCTTCATCTTTAGCCCAAGCGGCAAAAAATGATAAAATAGTCATGATTCCAATCAAAGTTGAGAAAATTAAGAAGAATCCTTTATTTATGTTTTTTAATAATTTCATTACAAACATATTTTGAATTGGAGTTCGTTAACAACAACTGACTATCCATTCCACTGATTCTAGAAATTTCAAGATTTATTCCGGAATTTTCATCTCTTGAAAATCTTCTCTTTCATTTTTTTGTTTTCATTCTCCTAATGCACGCCAACGGTGTGTGTATGAGCCGTAGCTTGGCATGTGTGTTGGCTTGCGCGGCTATGGATTATACACGATGTTGTACGTGGTTTTAATTTATAACTCAAATATCGATCCAATGAATTTCCACCAAAGTATTAGGCCGGCAAGACCTCCTATCATTCCAGACATCACCGCAAGCCATCTATGTTTCTTGGGAATTTGAAATACGATCCAAATCGCAACAATAATGCCAATTGAAACTAATATATATATCGGAAGGAAGGATGTGAAACCTAACGTTTTGAAGATGGACATCTCTTGACAAAACAATGATCCTGAATAAATCGTGAAAGAATGTCTAACGAGATACCTCACGAATATTAGGCTAACAAAAAATCCAACCCAATTAAATAACTTCATTTCGGTTGTTTTTGTTCTACCAGTCTTTAAAAGCAGGATTCCTAAAATGGTTAAGATCGCCGTCAAAAGAATTCCACTTGCTTCAATGATTGCCTGGTTATCTTGGTTTTTTTTTCTAAGTAATTGCCACTCTTCCATTTTTTGCAATTCATCCCACTCTAAACCCGATTCTCTTAATTCGTCAAAACCTTGTCCAATTTGTTCACTACCAAAGAGGTATGTTCCAAAGCCCTTGATATAACCGGCCTCATAACCTAGATATTTGCCAGTCAAAATACGAGTGCCTTCAATAGCGATAGATCCTACGGTTGAAGTAAGGATGAATCCCACAATAAGCAAAAGGGTTAATGATAGATGTGCTTTATTCATTGTTCAATTCAATCACGTACAACGGTGAGTGTAACCGCAGTAGCTTGGCATGTGGGTTGGCTTTGCGCGGCTATTGCTGTTACACAATGTGCCTGTTGCACAACTCGCTAAGGTACAAAAGGTGTTGAAAAGTACCTAGCATGTGGATGGGTCTTTTGGTACGACGATGGTATCTTTATATATGCAAGGAAAGAAGGAATACAACGAGAAACTTTTTATCTCCTTT
>JABMPI010000518.1 GCA_013203755.1 Bacteroidota bacterium | reverse complement strand
CCAAAAACTTTTCCAATTTCACGGAGCGCCGATTTCTTTTCAAACGTGATGTAAGAACCTAGTAAAGCTGCTTTTTCCCAACCATATTTATCGAAAATATAATTGGTAATGTCATCGCGGTCAGTCCACGAGAAATCAATATCAAAATCAGGTGGATTGGTTCGAAATGGATTGATAAATCGTTCGAAATAGAGGTCGAGTTCAATGGGATCTACATTTGTAATTTGCAGTAAATAAGCAACCATACTATTAGCACCACTGCCCCGCCCCACATACGGAAATCCTTTACTACGAGCATATTTAACAAGATCCCTGTTAATTAAAAAGTAAGAGCTAAACCCCAATTCGGTAATCATTTTGTACTCTTTTTCCATACGCTCAACAACTTCCTTGCTGGGTTTTCCAAATCGGTATTTCAACCCCTTTTTACACTCTTTCCGTAATAGAATAAAATCTTCCTCCTGCGAATTGGTAAAATACTGTTTGTTTTTATTTGTTCCATATTCAAACTCGATGGAACAATCTGCCAAAATTTGCTGAGTATTTTGAATGATTTCAGGATACTCTTTAAAGGCTTCTAAAAGTTCCTGTTTTGAAAGAATTATTTCGTCTGGCGCAGTTTGTTCCGAAAGAGGCAAGCGGCTTAATAATACATTATTTTCTATGGCACGTAAAAGCCGGTGGATATTATAATCGCGTTTGTTTCTAAATGAAATCGGTTGAAGAACTACCAGTTTATTTAAATGATGTTGCCATTCAGAAAAGGGCAGTTTTGCCAGTTCCGAAGCTTTTATTCCAACCAACTCATTCTCTTTTAATTGGCTATATTTCTTCTTCTTAAGAGGATAAATAATAATCGTATTTTCAATTTCAGGGGCATCATCATTCAACTCTGTTTTTTCTGAAAGCTGTTTTGTTAGAAACTGGTTTAAAGCTTGAAAACCGGTATTGTTTTTTGCTAATGCAATGTATTTCTGATGAATTCCTTTTCGGAAATCGATTCCCAAAACAGGCTTTATATTGTATTTTTTAGCTAATCGTACAAAGTCGATACTCGCCGATGTATTATTAATATCAGTCAAAGCAAAACTGGAAAAACCTTTTTCTGAAAGTTCTTCCAATAACTTTTCCGGTGAAATTGCACCGTAACGTAAACTAAACCAGGAGTGACAATTAATTAGCATGTTGAATTAATGATTGAATGCGTGAATGAATAAATACAGGAAAAGTGAGTGGGGGATTGAGTGAATATTGTAATTTCACAAAGGGCTTTACCCTGTTTATTAGCTGTCTCCCTTTTGGAGCCGAAAATGAATTAAATATCATCTCTATTCTATTTTAAAAACTGAATACTAATTCTAAAAAACTATAAACTGCGACTGTAAACTGCGACTGTAAACTTTCTTCCTCTTAACTCCTCCGGTGTGCAGGAATAACAGGCGGCTGTCCATTAAACGGATTGGTCATACTTCCTATACTTTTAACATCCATTGTTACAGCACGCTGAACAGCCTTTTGTCCATATCGGTTTCTAATTTTATCCATCGATTGGTAAAGTTTTATCAATTTCTCAGAGTCTTCAAATAAACGAATTTTATAAATTCCCCCAACTAAATGACTAAAACGTACACCAATTAACCGGATTAAAACCCGGCGTTGGTAAAGTGCATCAAACAGTTCGAGGGTGGTACTAATTAAAGTGTGGTCGAGCGAAGTATAATGTAATCTGCGCTGTTTGCTGTAGGTTTGAAAATCGGAATACCTGATTTTAATAGAAACACAAGCTGTTAACTTGTTACCCACCCGAAGTTGGTACGACAGGTTTTCGGCCATTGCAGTGAGGATATTTTTCATTTTTCGAATGTCGGTTGAATCCTTTTCAAAGGTACGTTCCATGGAAATAGATTTACGTTCGTGCCAGGCAATAACTGGCGAATTATCAACTCCCTGCGCTTTTTTCCATAGCGATATTCCATTCTTTCCCAGTACACTTTCCATCAGTTGAACCGGCATTTCCTGCACCGTTTTCACCTTTTCAATGCCCATACTTCGCAGCAACTGATAGGTTTTTGTACCCACCATCGGGATTTTTTTTACAGAAAGTGGAGCCAAAAAAGATTTTTCAAAACCATCGGGAATATTGATACAATTATTAGGTTTTGCTTCGGTGGTTCCTACTTTCGAAACCGTTTTATTAATTGAAAGTCCAAACGAAATGGGCAACATCGTTTCCCTGATAATCCTTTCTCGTAATTCTTTTGCCCACTGATATGTACCAAAAAATTTATCCATTCCGGTAACATCTACATAAAACTCGTCGATGGAAGATTTTTCGAAAAGTGGCGATTTTTCCTTAATTATATCAGTAACCATTTCCGAGAACTTGGTGTAAACACTGCTGTTTCCACGAATAACAATTGCATCGGGACATAAAAGCCGGGCCATTTTCATAGGCATGCCCGAATGCACTCCAAATTGACGTGTTTCGTAACTACACGCCGCTACCACTCCCCTGTCGCTGGTTCCTCCAATCAACACCGGAATGTTATTTAACCTTCTGTCCATTAATCGTTCACACGAAACAAAAAAGGTATCTAAATCTAAATGTACTATGTGTCTATTCATTTAATGACTATTATTTCGTCAATTTTTTGTTCATAATATAGTCATTTTTGTTTATATTTGTTTTTTATGCTTTAAGTATTATATAAATACTGGAACACTGATAACGCTGATCGAACTGATTAACGCTGTTTTTTTATCAGTAATTATCAGCATAATCTGCATAATCAGTGTTCTAATTTATCTGAATAATTTGTTAATCGATTTCTAAATTTTCAAAATAAAAGAATGTATTTTTCAGAAAACTTAAAATTTTTACGACTACGGCGAAACAAATCGCAGGTAAATCTGGCTGTAGAATTGGAAATTACCCGTACTACTTTATCGGGTTACGAACGAAATGTGCAGCCTCCATTAAAAACCTTGATTAAAATTTCGGACTATTTTAATGTGTCGCTTGATGCTTTAATTAAATACAAATTAGAGGTATTATCTGAGTTTCAGCTTTCGCAAATTGAAAAAGGTTTTGACGTTGATGTTACCGGAAATAAATTGCGACTGCTCACCATTTCGGTTGATAGCGATGGAAAAGAGAACATTGAAATGGTACCTGTGAAAGCGCAGGCCGGCTACACCAATAGTTATGGCGACCTCGATTTTATTGCTGCACTGCCAAAATTCAAATTACCCTTTTTACCCGAAAACAAAACGTACCGTACATTTCAAATTAAAGGAGATTCGATGTTGCCAATACAAGAAGGCTCGTGGGTAACCAGTTCGTATCTGGAAAACTGGGAGCACCTAAAAAACGGAAAACCGTGCATTGTAGTAACCAAAGATGAAGGCATTGTTTTTAAACTGGTTTACAATCGTTTAAATGAAGGTAAATTACTATTGGTTTCATCTAACCGAAAATATTCGCCTTACGAAATTCCGATTTCGCATGTTGTTGAAATCTGGCAATTTGAAACTTATAACAGTTTTGAATTTAGTAATTAGAATTAGTTAAAAAATTCTATTTAAAATCTTCCGAGCTCCTACGTCGCCCACCTCCTTAAGAAAGGAGGACTCTCTTAAATTTAACTTCATTCCAAATACCAACAAAGTAATCGATTTTAAGCTAACCTTTAAGACATAAAAAAGGCCGGCTTTAAAAACCGACCTATCATATATTTAGAATAACTTTTTATTCGTTATCCATCTCGTCAATCACTCTGATTTTATCTTTGAGTAATTCAATTTTTTGTTTCGAAATCTCCAATTTCTTTTGAATATCTGCAATTAACGCTTCTTCATTTTTCGATTTCGCAAAGAAACCAATATTATTGTCTAACAAAACATGGTCACTTTCAAGTTGTTTCAACTTGTTCATGTATTTGTCGCGCTCCATTCGCATTTTATTCTGACCACGATTCGATTCAGAATAAGAATTCATTTTACTTCTGAATTTCAGCAAGTTGCGTTTATCTTCGTCAATATTTAATTCGTCGAACAATTTATTAATTGCATCTCTAAATTGAATCTGGATTTCATCTTTCTTTTTAAAAGGAACATGTCCTATTTCGGTCCACTGACGCTGAAAATCTCTCAAAAGTTTTAGATTTTCATCTACATCGCCCGCCGATTTGAAATTAGTAACCTGTTCAATTAAATCTTCTTTCTTTTTCAGATTATCAATTTGCTCCGTATCCATTCCTGAAAAATGTTCCGATTTTTTATCGAAAAATAAATCGCAGGCAGCTCTAAAACGTTTCCAAATACTATCGGAATGTTTGCGTGGAATGGGACCAATTTCTTTCCATTTTTTCTGGATATCGATAAAGTCCTGTGTTGTTTTTTTCCAGTCCTCATTATCTTTAAGCGACTCAGCCTGAACGCATAAATCTATTTTTAGCTGCAAATTATTCTGCTGAATTTCTTTATTCTTAGCGTAGAATTCACGTTTCGCATCAAAAAATGTATCACAGGCATTTCGGAAACGTTCATAAATTTTATTGTTGTCTTTTTTAGGCGCAAAACCAATTGTTCTCCATACTTTTTGAAGTTCAACCAGCTGCTTCGACCTTTCATCCCACTCTTTATAATTGGTAACTTCAGAAGTACCAATCTCTTCCACTTTTTCGCACAAAGCAATTTTTGCATCCAGGTTATTTTTCTGTTCGTCTTTGCGCGACTCAAAAAATTCCTGGTGCTTTTTATTGATTAATGAAGTGGCTGATTTAAATCGTTCCCAAATATCATCTTTCTGCTCACGTGGCACAGGACCTACTTCGCGCCAACGTTCGTGGTATTTTTGAAGTATATTAAATGCCTTAATAATCGAAGGTTCAACCAACAATTCCTCAGCATCTTCGCAGAGTTTTATTTTAAACTCAAGATTCTTTCTTAGATCCAGATCGCGCAATTCGCGATTAATTTTAATATAATCGTAGAAATTCTCGACATGAAAATGGTAGGTATCCCACAAATTTTTCATTTTCGATTGAGGCACCAAACCAATATTTCGCCAATCATTTTGTAAATCCCTAAAATCGTTAAAGGTTTTATTAATCGACTCTTCGTTGTTAATTAATCCCTTAATTTTTTCAATTACCTCATATTTTAATTTCAAATTATCTTCTTTGCTAAACTCCATTTTCTTATTGTAATCAATCCGAATCTGGCGATATCTACGAAGTAATTCTTTTATATCATTCTCGTAAGGGTCTGCTTCAACCACAAATTCTTCTTCTACCCCACCTCCTTCAACAAAGGCTTTTTTAGCACTTTCAATATTCTCATTTAACGTTTTGTAGAAAACCGATCTTATGTTTTCTACTTCATTTTTTATATCGTGGTCGTCATTTTCCTCTAAAACACCGCGTAAAGCATTTACCAGCTCAATTTGGGTGAATTTAGAATAATCAACAACTTCTTTTTTCGCAACTTTAATTTTCACTTGAGGATGAGCAGCAACTTCTTCCGTTTTCACCGCCGATTCTTTTTCAGCCGATTCTGCAACAACTTCTTCAGTTTCTGGTTCTGCAACAATATCAACTTTTTCTTCTACAACAACAGATTCTGTTTCAACAAGCTCCTCAACTTTCTCTTCAACAACTTCTTCTTTTTCTTCTACAACCGAAGTTACAGGTTCTGGTATTTCTTCAACTTTTTCGGCAATTACCTCTACCGTTTCCTCAACTTCTTTTTCAACAGAAACTTCTTCTTCTTTTTCTT
>JABMPI010000517.1 GCA_013203755.1 Bacteroidota bacterium | reverse complement strand
GTTGCACCATCCGATAAAAGGTAGTCAAAAACCAGTTAGTCATTTTCAATTTTTATTTCGAAGCACTTATTGAAAATATGCTGAGGAAATTCATCTTCCATTTCGCTGAGTTTCAGGTCGTGGGTTGCAATAAGCGAAACAGATTTCAGCTGCACCAATTTTCTAATCAATTCGCGCGAACCATTTAATTTATCCACCGAATTTGTTCCTTTTAGCATTTCGTCGAGAATCACAAAAATACGTTCGCCACTTTGCAGACGTTCCAGCACAGCTTTTAAGCGTTTGAGTTCGGCAAAAAAGTACGATTCATCTTTTAAAAGCGAATCGGTGGTGCGCATATTTGTATAAATATCGATGGGTGTTAAACTCATATTTTCGGCACAAACCGGCGCCCCCAATCGACCCAAAATTAAATTTACACCAACCGTACGGAGAAAGGTACTTTTGCCTGCCATGTTTGCACCAGTTATAATAATTACTTTCGACCAGCCATTTATTTCTATGTTGTTAGAAACCCGTTTTTCTGAATGAAGCAAAGGATGTCCCAACTTTATGGCATGAAATCGAAATCCACCTTCATATATTTCAGGAAAAATAAATTGAGGATGATTATTGGAATAATTGGCAATACTAATTAATGCATCCATTTCTGCAATTACATCTAACCAATCGCCGAGTTTTTTATGATTTATGCGGTGCCAATTCCAAAGCTTGTACACACAACGAATATCCCACAAAAAAACAGAATTCAGAAAAATACCAACCACAATATTCTGTCGGTATTCCAGCTCTTTTACCAAACTTTTTAGTTCTTTAAAAAGTTGACTTGCTGCTCCACGCTTTTTTACCTTTTTCTGCAATTCTATTAAATATTCAGCCTTAAATTCTCGCCTTTCAATAAACTGAAGCAACTGCATATATTTTGAAAGCAACTCCGACTTTCTTCCAAAATAGCCAAAATATTGAGTGATTCGTTGCCAAAAAAAGTACATTAAAAACCATTGCGTTAAAACTGCAAAAGTGAGATACAGATTCGAAATTCCCATAAATGCGGGAAGTGCAGAAACAATTGTAATTAGGGGAACCAAACGAATTAACCATTTTACTTTCGACGCACGGTTTAGTTTCAATTCCAATTGCGACCACTCTTTTATTTCGTGATTAAGTTCCTCTGTTTCTTCAAACAAATTACCATTGGCAAGAAAATTTAAACGCCAATTTGGAATTGCAGCCAACTCCTGAATTGCGGCTTGCCTGTTTACAATTACCTCTTTTTCAACTGGTGGTTTAATCAACCAATCAGCCAACTTCAGCCGGCCACCAACTGTTGCTGTGCGGTTTAGGAACTGAAACAGCGATCCCTCGCCAAACAAATCTAAATCGTAGGAAAAAAAATGTTCAGTATCTAAAAATTCTTTGCCATTTTGGAAATGAGAAAATGAATGTTTTAAAGCCAACAATTCATTTTCAACCAACTTTTTCAACGCTACAAATTTCCGTTTACTTTCATCCAATTGAATATTCTTTTTAATCAGAAAGAAAAAAAGTGTAATCGCTGACAGAGAAGAGAACAAAGTAGTCCAGCTTTTTACTTCGAAAATAAAAAGAGGGGCAAATATTAATACAAATGCGAAAAAGCGAAACCAGGCAAACCGATAACTTTTTTGTGTCGCCAATTTTAATTCAGCCGAATATTTTTCGTGCTTTTCAGAATAAAATTCAAATACCGATTCATCCATCTACAAAAAGTTATAATGATGAAGAATGTAAGTCATAATCGTAAAGGAAAGTACCGACACTCCAAACACCAAAAACACAGTTCTGACATTATTTACAGACAAGTTGGTTTTTGCAATTTTTGGAGAGCGGGCGATAAAAAAATGATTTTCTACAAACATTAATAATTTATACATTGTTACGCCCAACAACCAACCCAGAACAGCTCCGCCCAAAACATCGAGCGGATAATGAACGCCAATATAAATGCGTGAATAAGAGACAATAACCGCCCAAAACAGAAGTAAAAAATAGTAAGTTTTGTTTTTAAAAATTTTGGATGTAAAAACAAAAATAGCAAACATATTTGCAGCGTGAGACGACACAAAACCATACAGGCCACCCTTCCGAAAAACATTATGAACCAAGTGCTCTATAGTGGGCTCATGAACCGGCCGCAAGCGCTGCACTGTCTCTTTAATTAAAACTGAAATTTGGTCGCTGGCTAATACTGTTAGTGCCATAAAAAACAGTATCATTAGCGACTTGCTTCTGTAATTTTTTATAACATAGAAAATAATAACCAAATACAAAGGAAGCCACGTTTCTTTGCGGGTAACCATTAACATAATCGTATCCCAAAAGTCATTATAAAAGCTGTTTAAAAACAAAAACAGCTCTTTATCCAATTCCAATATATTTTGTAGCCAACCCATTTAACTATTCAGAGTTTCCCAGATTTTATCTTTTATCTGTGGAATATTAAACCCTGTAACCGATGAGAAAAACATATGTGGAATTTCACCCAATTCAACACTAATCTCGCTCATCAACTCCTCGTCTAACATATCGGCCTTACTAATTCCTAAAAAACGATCCTTATCTAACAATTCAGGATTGTATTTCTCTAATTCGTTTAACAGAATATTATACTCCTTCAAATGATCTTCACTGTCAGCAGGCACCATAAAAAACAACATTGGATTTCGCTCAATATGACGCAAAAATCTCAATCCCAACCCTTTCCCCTCGCTGGCGCCTTCAATAATTCCTGGAATATCGGCCATTACAAACGAACGCTGCTCGCGATGCCCAACAATTCCTAAATTTGGCACCAAAGTAGTAAAATGATACTGTGCAATTTTTGGTTTTGCTGCCGAAACTACCGACAAGAGTGTTGATTTACCTGAACTTGGAAAACCCACCAAACCAACATCAGCCAGTACTTTTAACTCCAGAATTTTCCAACCTACAATGCCTTCTTCGCCAGGTTGTGCATACCTCGGAGCCCGATTAGTTGGTGTTTTAAAGTGGTCGTTTCCCCAACCTCCTTTTCCTCCTTTTGCCAAAATTTGACTTTCTCCATGCTCTGTTATTTCAAAAAGCACCTCGCCAGTTTCAACATCTTTGGCAATGGTTCCTAAAGGAACATCTAATATTACATCTTCACCGTCGGCACCAGTACTTCTCGATTTCCCTCCGGAATCACCCATTCCACCTTTAACATGTTTCCTGAATTTGAGATGCAGCAAAGTCCACATTTGCTGATTTCCCTTCAGAATAATGTGTCCTCCACGACCGCCGTCTCCACCATCGGGACCACCGAAAGCTTCAAATTTTTCTCTCCTAAAATGAGCCGACCCTGCTCCACCGTTTCCCGCAGTACAATTAATCTTTACGTAATCTACAAAATTTGTTTCAGCCATTTTATTCTCTCTAATAAACTTAATTATTCATCCCCTCAATACAAAATACTCTACCGAATCTGCTACAGATTTCTATTTCCGAAGAAGGATAACCTGTAAATCTTTTACCCAATCTTTTCAACCACTTCTTTTAACCTGCCGGCAATCTCTTCAACACTCCCCATCCCATTTACCTCAAAATGTTTGCCCTGCAGTTTGTAATATTCAATTATTGGCAATGTTTTTTGGCAATAAACAGTAATTCTATTCTCAATAATAGATCTATCCTGATCGTCGGAACGACCAGAAATTTTACCACGATTTAACAGACGAATAACTACCTCCTGTTTTTCAACTTCCAAACGTAACATTCCAGTAACTGGTGTCTCATTTTCATCAAGCAGTTTGTCTAATGCCATTGCTTGTTCAAGTGTCCGCGGAAATCCATCAAAAATAAATCCGTTGACATCTTTATTTTTTTCCAACTTAATTTTGATCATTCCAACCACAATCTCGTCTGGCACCAACTCTCCTTTATCTATTTTCCTTTTTGCTTCAATGCCCAGAGCTGTTTTTGCAGCTATTTCAGTACGTAGCAAATCGCCGGTAGACACATGGTTAAGTTCAAAAGTTTTAGCTAGAAATTCTGCCTGAGTTCCTTTCCCAGCTCCAGGAGGGCCAAATAAAACGAGATTTAGCATTTTGAGTTAAGTTTTAATCATTAATCACTGAATAAATATCTATTAAATTACGGCCGTAGCCATCATAATCCAAACCATATCCAACAATAAAATCATTCGGAATTTCCATCCCCACATAATCCAAACTAACCTTTTTTTGCAGCGAATCCGGCTTTAATAGCAAGGTTGCAATCATCACCTTTTTCGGATTCAATTTATCCAATTGATCTTGTATATTATTTATTGTAATTCCTGTATCAACAATATCTTCCAATACAACAATCGTTCTACCCTCAATTTCTTCGTTCAATCCAATTAGTTGTTTTACTTTGCCAGTAGTTTGGTCGCCTTCGTACGACGCCAATTTAACGAACGAGATTTCGGTTTCCACCAAATCTATTCGTTTAAACAACTCTGCAGCAAACATAAACGAGCCATTAAGAATACAAATGAATAATGGATTTTCGTCTGCCAGTTCAACATTCATTTTATCGGCCATTATTTCAACAACTGAACAAATTTTTTCGTGAGGGATATAAAGCTCAAACGTTTTATCGTGTATTTTAACTTGTTTCATTATTATTATAAATTGATTTTTAAAAGTTGCTAAATTGCTGTAATTTCGCCTTTGAAAATAAAAAGTACAAAATAACAAAACAATTCGATTAACTGAAAATATAAGAGGCAAAACATGGCACAGCACCTAGCTGAGATAATAATTGTTTTACACTGAAACTACAACAATGATTTTTCCGACAGAAAAACAGAGACAATACAAAAATTTAAAAATATGAAACCAAAAGTAAGTATCATTATGGGGAGCACATCAGATATAGGTGTGATGGAAAAAGCTGCTAAATTATTGGAAGATTTCGAAATCCCTTTTGAGATGAATGCACTCTCGGCGCATCGTACGCCAGCAGAGGTTGAAGTTTTTGCCAAAGGTGCAAAGGACCGGGGAATTAAAGTAATAATTGGCGGTGCAGGAATGGCAGCTCATTTACCCGGAGTTATTGCAGCAATGACACCACTTCCGGTAATTGGCGTTCCAATTAACGCCAGCCTTTCCGGATTCGATTCAATTTTAGCAATTCTGCAAATGCCTCCGGGAATTCCGGTTGCAACTGTTGCGGTAAACGGAGCGCTGAACGCTGCTATTTTAGCTGTACAAATGATGGCAACCGGCGACGAAGCTTTAATGCAAAAATTAATTGAATACAAAGAGAGTTTAAAACAAAAAATTGTAGAAGCAAACAAGGAACTTTCGAAGGTGAAATACAATTTCAAAACGAATTAATTCGGTATTAAAAATATTTTGAGTAATTTAGAAGAGGTGTTTTGTTTCAATTCACCTCTTTTGTTTTACTTATGAGAAGACCCTTTTTAACATTATTAATCTGCATTTTAGGTTTTCAATATTTAGTTGCCCTCGAAAACCACCCGGCTGGTGCTCGCTCCTTAGCACTTTCTAATGCTTTTGTTTCTATTTCGGATGTTTGGAGCACCTTCCATAATCAAGCAGGATTAACCGGAATTGAATATTTTTCTGCCGGTGTTTTTTATGAATCAAGATTTATGATTGACGAGTTATCGCATTCAGCAGGCTCGTTTATTCTCCCGGTAAATGCCGGAACATTTGGATTTAGCTTTTCCCAATTCGGACAAGGTTCATTCAAAGAAAATAAATTAGGATTGGCATTTGCAAAACAACTTTCCGAAAAATTCCACGCTGGAATTCAGCTCGACTACTTTTTGCAACGGTTTCCTGAAAATAGCAGTGCTTTTGGATTTGCAACTTTTGAGGCGGGCATTATTTATTCACCCAATAAAAAACTGTTTTTGGGTGCGCATGTTTTTAACCCAATTTCAAACGGAATTGAAACGCTGGAAGGCAAACAAAAAATGCCAGCAATTTTTAGATTTGGTGGTCATTACAATTTTGACGAAATGGTTCTGCTAACAGTTGAAATTCAAAAAGACTATGAACATCCATTTCTTTTAAAAACCGGCATTGAATTTTCTCCTGTAGAAAATCTAGCCCTGCGATTTGGAGTTTCGGGGAAGCCAGTTAATTACACGGCCGGGCTAGGTTATACTTTTGGCAAAATTACCACCGACATCGGATTTGGTTACCACGGAAATCTCGGTTTAACTCCATCAATATCGATGCAATTTCGATTGTAATGAAAAAGATTTCGAAACATATAATTCTGCTGCTTTTGGGATTTATCCCAATCTTTTCGGTTGCGCAAAAAACCACCCCGAACAAAATAATAGAAGCGATTCTAGAAGCGCAACTTGAAAATTTAGATAACGAAACAGACGTTGGATTAATTATTGAAGATTTGGAAAAACTCGCCGAAACCCCAATAAACATTAACTCCACAAATGAAACCGAGCTTTCGGGATTATATTTTCTGAACGACATTCAAATAAAAAAACTACTGAATTATCTAAAAGAGTTCGGCACTGCCTATTCCATTTTTGAATTAAAAACCATCGATGGTTTCTCTCCAGAATTACTTACCAAAATAGAACCGTTTATATGGTTTGGTCCGGCAGAACAAGAACCAGATAAATTGTCGGATGCCATTAAATATGGCAGACATCAAATTTTGTTACGCGGACTGGGGATAGCACAAAAAGCAAAAGGTTACCGGTCGAAAGAAGATGGATCTGTGCCCTACGAAGGCAATCAGTTTCGATATTACACGCGCTACCGTTTTGAATCGAGAGATAAATTTTCGGTAGGAATTACAGCAGAAAAAGACCCCGGGGAAGCGTTTTTTAAAGGCTCGAATAAAAGTGGATTCGATTTTTACTCGGGTCATTTGAGTGCCAAAATAAACTCGACAATCGAAAATATTACTGTTGGCGATTTTATCGTTCGCTCTGGCCAGGGATTGGTACTCTGGCAAGAGTATTCGATGGGGAAATCGGAGAATATTCTGAATATTTCTAAAACAAATCGAGGCGTTCGGCCTTTTACATCGGTTAATGAGAATTTATATTTTAGGGGAGCTGCCACTACTTTAAAATTTGGTGAAGCAAGACTGAGTCTTTTCTATTCACAAAAAAATGAAGATGGAAATGTGATTTCCAACGATACAACAAAATCATTTTTTACAAGCCTGCAAACTTCGGGTTATCATCGAACGCAAAGTGAAATTGCCGATGAAGATGCCGTTGAGAACAAAAATGCGGGAGCTATTTTTTCGTTGAGTTTTAACCATTTGAAAATTGGATCAACCTTATCTTATCAACATTTTAATATGCCATTTATTCGAAGTTCGCAGCTTTATAATCAATTTCGGTTTAGCGGAACGGACAATTTTGCAGGCGGAATTGATTACCTGTTCAACAAAGGAAAATACCAGCTTTTTGGAGAAGCGGCAATTTCAAAATCAAAAGGGAAAGCACTTTTACAAGGAGCGGTTGCACAACTTAACGACCAACTTAGTTTTTCTATGTTGTTCCGTCATTTCGATAAAGATTACCACGCATACTGGTCCAATACTTTTACCGAAGGGAGTGCTGCAAACAACGAAACCGGCATGTTTCTGGGAACAAAAATACTACCTGTTAAATTTGTTACGCTTTCTGCTTACTCCGATTTTTATCAATCGAAATGGATTAACTTTTCCACTGCCGGCCCATCGAAAGGGTGGGATGTTTTTACACAAGCAAATTTTATTTTTTCGCGTAATTTCGAATTTTATATTCGATACAAAAACGAAGAAAAAGAACAGAAATTTATAGAAAACGAGCGATACGTAAATCTTCCGGAACGGCTTCAAAAAACCAGGTTTCATTTTCAATATAAACCTTTAGAAACTATTACTTTAAAAACCAGATTAGAACACGCATTTTATAAAGGACTTGAAACAGAAAACGGATTTGTGATTTTTCAAGACTTGCAATTATCATTCAAGAAAATTCCTTTAAATCTTTCTACCCGACTGGCATATTTTAATACCGACAGTTACAATGCCCGAATATATGCATACGAAAATGACTTGTTATACACCTTTTCAATTCCTGCCTATTATGGAAAAGGCTTTCGCACTTATTTGAACCTAAAGTATTCCATTTCAAAGAAAATAGATTTCTGGCTAAAAGTCGCCAACACCTCCTGGAACGACCGAGAAACAATAAGTTCGGGAAATAACGAGATAATGGGGAACAACAAAACCGAGTTAAAATTTCAGTTAAGGTTGAAAATATAAAATTGAATTCTTTACTTTGCCAAGTTCTATAATAAGATACAATATGTCTGAATTTAATTTTGATGATATTCGACCTTACACCGACAAGGAAGTACGTTCAAAAATAAGGATAATGATAAAAGATCCTGTTTTTGACGAAGTACTAACCCACATGTTTAAAGCCCGGCCAAAAGTTAAAATGGTTAAAATGCAGCTTCGTATGATTCGAAACATCAGGCAGCTCCAGGGGACTTTTGTTTACGACATGATTCGACGAATAATTAACAAAACGTCGAAAGGTTTAACGTGTACAGGAATAGAAAAATTAGACAAAAAGAAAGCCTATTTGTTCATTTCAAATCATCGCGATATTGTTTTAGATCCGGCATTTATTAATGTACTTATTTTCGACAAGGGGATGACTACCACCCAAATTGCTGTTGGAGACAACCTTCTTTTATACGATTGGATTGAACATGCCTTAAAACTCAACCGTGCTTTTGTGATTAAACGCAGCCTTCCTCCACGCGAATTAATGCAAGCATCAAAAAAAGTATCGCAATACATTCGCAAATCGATAAACGAAGATAATATTTCGGTGTGGATTGCACAGCGCGAAGGGCGAACAAAAGATGGCAACGACAAAACGCAGGCAAGCATGCTAAAAATGCTAAACCTTAGCAATACTAAAAGTATAGAAGAAGGTTTTAACGATTTACAGATTGTTCCTGTTTCTATTTCGTACGAGATTGAACCTTGTGGTTTAGCGAAAATTAGGGAGATGATTAAAAAGGAACATTACGGACAGAAAAAAACCAGCAAAGACGACCTAAAAAGTATGTCGATGGGAATGTTTAATCCGAAAGGAAGAATGCGCTTTGCCTTTGGCGAACCGATTAAAGTAGATTTCGAAGAAGCAAAAACCAAGGAGGCACAAAACAAACAAATTCAAGAACTTGCAGGAATTGTAGACAATCATATTTACACGAACTTTAAACTTTGGCCAAACAATTATGTAGCCTACGATATGTTAATGCAAGAACATCGATTTAAGGATAAATACACCGCCGAGGAAGAGAAAAGATTTCAAATTATGGTTGAACAAGCCATGGTTAACCTCGATTTTCCGATTACCGATATTCAGGAACGGTTTTTAAAACTTTATGCTAATCCGGTAATTAATAGAATAAAAGCAACCGAAGTTTAGAGACTAATTTAAATGAAAACTATTATTTGGGACTGGAACGGGACGCTATTAAACGACCTCGATTTTTGTATTACCACAATCAATACTTTACTTGAAAAACGAAACCTAACTTTGTTAAACCATCAAACTTACAAAGAGGTTTTCTCCTTTCCGGTAAAAGACTATTATCAAACTATTGGGTTTGATTTCAGCAAAGAAGAGTTTGCTATTCCTGCCAGGGAGTTTATCGATTTGTACGATGGTGACGTTAAAAATTGCAATTTACATGAATCTGCAATTGAAATTCTCTCTCATTTCCAGAAAAAAGGAACGCGCCAATTTGTGCTTTCGGCAATGAAACAAAACATGCTGGAACAAACCTTAAAACACAACTCAATTTTTAATTTTTTTGAAGGAGTTTTCGGGCTCGATAATCATTACGCAGTTTCGAAGATTGAGCGAGGCAAACAACTACTCTCCGAATTCAACATTGAAAAAGATAAATCGTGGATTATTGGCGACACCAATCACGATTTTGAAGTTGCTGAACATTTGGGAATTAAATGTATTCTGGTTTCAGACGGTCATCAATCGGAAGAAAGACTAAAAGATACTGGGGCAGTTGTAATTTCAGAACTAAATCAACTCAAAAGTCACACCTTTTAATAACTGCTTGAAATGCTTTCTGCCCTTGCCAGGAGATTTTTAAAAGGAAACTAATCGGACAAATCAATTCCCAAAAATATCTCGCTTTTTTATGTCTTTTATAAACAGTTGTAAATTTGTTTTCCCACGGTAATCGTTTTCAGTTATTGAATAGCACACATCGAAAGGTAAACCTGAGGTTATCAAATCGTAGGCTTCAGATTGTTTAAATGCTATTCCCGCAAAAATACCTGAGTTAACATCCGGCTCAACCAAATCTAATTTTAAATGCTCCTGATTTTTTCCAACTAAGCGACTGGTTCCGGCATCAAACACATCTTCGGTAACAAAAACCGGAGTCATATTATGAGGGCCAAACGGCGCAAATTGTTTTAATATTCGGTAAAAACGTGGGGTTATTTCACTAAGCGGAATTTTAGCATCAATCTCAATGGTTTGAGTTTGTTGCATATCGGTTATCTGATTGGTAACAATCTCTTCGAATCGTTTCTTAAATTCCGGGATATTCTCAATTTTCATTGTTAATCCGGCAGCGTACATGTGCCCCCCGTACGATTCAAGCAAATCGCTACATTGTCCAATTGCTTCGTATAAATCGAAATCGCGAACCGAGCGTGCAGATCCGGTTGCCAATCCGTTTGATTCGGTTAAAATAATAGTTGGGCAATAATATTTTTCAGTAACCCGCGAAGCAACAATACCAACCACTCCTTTGTGCCAGTCGCGGTTATACAAAACCGTACTATTCATAGCTTGCAACTCTTCGCTGTTTTCAATCATATCCAGCGCATTTTGTGTAATATCGCGGTCGAGAGTTTTTCTTATTTCATTAAATTCATCGATTTCCTTCCCTAATAATTCAGACTTCTCCTCATCGTCGGAAACCATAATTTGCACAGATTTTTTACCGTGCTCAATTCGACCTGAAGCATTTATTCGTGGTCCTATTTTAAAAACAATATCGCTAATTGTAATCTCCGTGTCGCCAATTCCTGCTAGATCGATAATGGTTTTTAAACCAATTCCCGGATTAGAATTTAACTTTTTCAAACCATAATAAGCAAGCACCCTATTTTCACCTTTTATTGGCACAATATCCGCAGCAATACTAACAACCAGCAAATCCATCAAATCATAAATTTCGTCTTGCTCCAAATTATTTTTCTGGCAAAATGCCTGTGCCAATTTAAATCCCACGCCACACCCCGATAACTCTTTAAACGGATAATTACAATCAACTTGTTTTGGATCTAAAACTGCCACTGCCGGAGGAACTTCATCATCGGGATTATGGTGGTCGCAAATAATAAAATCAACGCCACGCGCTTTTGCATCTGCAATTTTCTGCACCGCTTTAATACCACAATCCAGTGCAACAATTAATGTAAAACCATTGTCAACGGCATAGTTTATACTTTTTGGTGAAATACCATAACCTTCGCTATATCGGTTCGGAATGTAATATTCTATTTGTTCAATTCGAGGTTTTAAAAAAGAGTACATCAGTGCAACCGAAGTTGTACCATCCACATCGTAATCGCCATAAACAATTACTTTTTCTTTATTTGCAATGGCCAGCTCCAAACGTTCAACCGCTTTGTGCATGTCCTTCATTAAAAACGGATCGTGCAAGTCGCTTAACCGGGGGCGAAAAAAAGATTTTGCATCATCAAAAGTTTTTATCCCACGCTGAACCAGCAACCGGGCAATTACCATGTTTACATTTAATGCTGCCGAAAGGTGTTTCACTTCATTTTGGTCGCCTTGCCTTTTTAAGTTCCAGAGTTTTTCCATAGTACGTATTTGTGAATTTCCTGTCGATATTTCACAAAGATATAAATTGCAAGATGATATAGAAACATTATCGATTTCTAACTCTGAATAAGTGGATTAATACGTATTTGTTAAAATAGGATTTCTATTTTCAGCTTATTATTTACTCCTTCTCAAAATAAAAATCAATACAACATCTTTTATTATCTTTGCGGAAATTTTTTGAAAGGTGAAACACCTACTTTGGTGCCACTTTAAATTGCCATTTCGACAGCAAGGAGAAATCTTTATATAAATAACAGATTTCTCAGTTATACTTCCTTCGAAATGACAAATTAAAAATTAATAATTGAAAAAACATGAGCAATCTGGAATTGAGCGAACAGGAAGTAATAAGAAGGAATTCATTAAAAAAACTACGCGAATTGGGTATCGATCCATACCCGGCTGCTGAGTATAAAGTAAATGCTACTTCAACCAAAATAAAGAATAATTTTAGTGAAGAGAAGGGAAATTACCAGGAAGTAGTTGTCGCCGGGCGATTAATGAGTCGTCGCATTATGGGTAAGGCTTCGTTTGCTGAATTGCAAGACCACGAAGGTAGAATACAGATATATGTGAATCGCGACGAGATTTGCGAGGGCGAAGATAAAACAATGTATAACGAAGTATTTAAAAAGCTCCTCGACATTGGTGATATCATTGGAATTAAAGGTAAGGTTTTTACAACTCAAGTTGGCGAAATTTCCATTCATGTTAAAGAAATAACAGTCCTAAATAAATCGTTGCATCCGCTTCCTATTGTAAAAGAAAAAGACGGTAAAACATACGATGCCTTTACCGACCCCGAACAACGTTATCGCCAGCGCTATGTAGATTTAATTGTAAATCCGCAGGTAAAAGATGTATTTATGAAACGTACAAAAATCGTAAATACCATGCGCCAGATGTTTAACGAATATGGTTATTTTGAAGTTGAAACACCAATCTTGCAACCTATTCCGGGAGGTGCAACGGCACGTCCGTTTATAACACATCACAACTCGTTAAACATGCCACTTTATTTGCGCATTGCAAACGAATTGTATTTGAAACGTTTGATTGTTGGAGGTTTTGATGGTGTTTACGAATTTGGAAAAGATTTCCGTAACGAAGGAATGGATCGTACCCACAACCCGGAGTTTACCGTAATGGAAATTTACGTGGCGTACAAAGATTATAAATGGATGATGAGTTTCACCGAAGAGATCTGTGAACGTGTGGCAATGGCCTTGCACAACACTACAAAAGTTCAGGTGGGCGAAAACGTTATCGATTTTAAAACACCATTTCCACGGGTTACAATGACCGATTCAATTAAGGAGTTTACGGGTTACGATATTGCAGGAAAAAGCGAAAAAGAACTCTTTGACATTTGCGACAAATTAGGCATTGAAACTGACCCAACTATGGGCAAAGGAAAACTCATTGATGAGATTTTTGGAGAGAAATGCGAAGGCAATTATATACAACCTACTTTTATTACCGATTATCCGAAAGAGATGTCGCCGCTAACCAAAAAGCACCGCGACAACCCGGAATTAACAGAACGTTTTGAGTTGATGGTAAACGGGAAAGAGCTCGCAAATGCTTACTCAGAATTGAACGATCCAATCGATCAGCGCGAACGTTTTGAAGAACAATTAAAACTCACTGAAAAAGGTGACGATGAGGCGATGTTTATCGATCAGGATTTCTTGCGTGCATTGGAATACGGTATGCCTCCCACATCGGGAATGGGAATTGGGATCGATCGACTGACGATGTTTATGACCAACAGTGCATCGATTCAAGATGTTCTTTTCTTCCCACAAATGAAACCAGAGAAAAAAGCGGTTGAATTAACTGAGGATGAAAAAGCGGTTTTCAACTTGCTAAAAGCTAAATCGCCGATCGACTTAAATGAACTAAAAGCACAAGCCGGTTTAAGC
>JABMPI010000051.1 GCA_013203755.1 Bacteroidota bacterium | reverse complement strand
GTTCTAAAGTCCATCTTTTCCATAAGCAAATATACAAATTATTTGCGCTATAATCTAATTATATTACCGCTGTGTTAATAACATCAACTGGATCACCCACCTCATTAACAACTATGGTTGTTAACAATATTTTGGGAAGAGTGAATGTTGCGACAGATCCGTTATTCCAATCCCTTCCATTGTCTCCTAGGAATGATATCGTATACGTGTAAGGCCCTGGTTGGCAAACATTAATTGGGTCGATTGTAACATTACCTTCTCCGCTGGCTGCGTCGGTTGCATCAGTAAAAGTAGTTGTAGCTGTCCCACTGGTTTCCCCGGTGGCAGTCAGCTTATACAACTCTCCAACATCCCAGACATCAATAATGTAGGAGTTGTCAGATATATTACCGGAAGCATCAGCCACAGTGGTAATGTATTCAGTCGGGTGATCAAAGATCATATGGTTGAGAACCATATTTACGGTTTCTCCGGCCAACCAGCCCGAACCGCTAATGGTAACAATTTCGCCGGGTGCATAATCCGGTTTGTCGGTTGTTACGGTTTGTGCATTTGCCATAGTGGCAAGTAGCATAAAGCTTCCCAGGAGCAGCGCAGTAAGCATGCCCTGTTTTTTTCGTAAAGTGTTGTAAATTTCTTTCATAATCAAAAAATTTAAAAGTTAGTATTTTGTATAAAGTGGTTTTTTCCCATAAGAATAATCCATACCCGCTTTTGCCGGAATTTGTACATAGAAAACAGGAATACAGGCGAATTACGCCTTCCCGAAGTGTACATTGTAAAAAGAGAAAGAGATGGTTTGTTTCTCTCATACGCGTCCGTTGAATAAATGTTATGTGGTGGAATTTAGCTTACCTTATTTTTTATCTAATTCACCGTATGAAAGTTATGTAATTTTTTAATTGCCTGTAACTCAGTTTTGTCCCAAAATGAAAAAATGTGAGGATAGTCTGTTTTTTAAAAAGTTAATCTTTCGGAAACTAAGAAATAATGCGGAAGGCGGAAAGTTTTTGAACATAAAAATCGATACTTATTATGATAAAAAATAAAATTTTATGTTAATTAAAATAGCGTTTTTTCGTATAAATAAAAAAATAGTATTTGTTACGACGTCATTTTTAATGACTTAGATCTATTGTGCCGGAAAGAATTTATGATCTGTTTTTGGGTTGATTGTTTTAAAAACTAGACGATCTTCCTGTTCCTGATTCACAGGAATTCATACCTCCTGCCAGATGGAGAAATTTGTATTACTTATTTAGCGCCTCATACAAAACCTCAACCGGATGTTTTGCAGATTTACCGGTTCCGTCTTTTATGTGGTGACGACAGGAAGTTCCGGGTGCTGAAATAAGGATTTTTTCTTTGGCTTCGCGGACTGCGGGAAACAATATCAGCTCGCCAATTTTCATAGACAAATCGTAATGTTCTTTTTCGTAGCCAAAAGATCCTGCCATTCCGCAACAACCCGATGGGATTTCTTTTACAGAATAGTTTGCAGGAATAGAAAGCATAATTTTAGACGGTTCGGTTGATGCAATTGCTTTTTGCTGGCAGTGCCCGTGTAATAATATTTCTTTTTCTTCGGATGTAAAATCGGATGCTGAAATGTTTCCTTTTTCTATTTCAGCAGAAATAAACTCTTCGAAAAGCAAAGCATTTTTACCTAGATTTTGAGCGGCTGGTTGCAAATCTTGTTCAACCAATTCAGGATATTCATCGCGGAAAGCGAGAATTGCAGATGGTTCAATTCCAACCAAAGGAGTTTCTTCTGAAATAATTTCTTTTAAAAGATTTACATTTTCGGTGGCTATTTTTTTAGCGGTTCGCACCAATCCTTTGGAGAGGAATGTACGTCCACTCTCCTTGTGAACCGGAATTTTAACTTCGTAGCCCAATTTTGTAAGAAGCAAAATTGCTTTTATTCCAATGTCGCTTTCGTTGTAGTTGGTAAATTCATCGTTAAAAAGGTAGACTTTCCCTTTTGGTGCTGTTTCTGGTAAAGGAATTCCATTTTCAACCCAGCGGTTTAATGTAATTTTTGAAAGTTTGGGAAGGTTTCGTTTTGTGGAAAAGCCAATTGCTTTTTTCAGCAAAGAAGTATTCATAATAAAATTGGAAAGTGGACGACTTACCATTGCCAATTTATTTAATCGAGGTAAGTAAGCAACCAGTTTCGAACGCAAAGGAATACCATGAATATCGTGATATTGTTGCAGAAATTCGGCTTTTAGTTTTGCCATATCAACATTCGAAGGGCACTCGGTTTTACATGCTTTGCAGGAAATACACAAATCGAGAATATCGTATATCTCTTTACTGTCGAAAGGATTTTCTTTTTTACTTGAATACAGGAACTCGCGTAAAATGTTTGCCCGTCCACGCGTGCTTTTATCTTCGTCGCGGGTGGCCATAAAAGTGGGGCAAAGTGTGCCACCAATTTTTTCGCTTTTGCGGCAATCGCCTGTTCCGTTGCATCTTTCAATGCTACGCATGTATCCGTTGTTCTTCGAGAAATCGAAAGTTGTTTGAAATTCGGGTGTTGGATTTCCGGGAATTACCCGCAGGTTTTCAGTAATAGGAGGTGTGTCCACAATTTTTCCTGGATTAAAAATACTGGTTGGATC
>JABMPI010000050.1 GCA_013203755.1 Bacteroidota bacterium | reverse complement strand
TGTTTTTTTAAAAGGCAATTATTAATTTCACAAAATATAATTCATTAAAAGGTTACTCAAATGAAGAAATTAACTCTACTTATTACTTTATTGGCGTTTATGGCACAAACAAACTTTGCTAAACCGGAATAATTCCATTTTTCAGAAGCCTTTAATCCTAGTTTTGAGTTTAAATCAATTTTATCATCCGATTTCACCAAATCATTGTCCTTCTCTTTTAAAAATCCATAACTCAGGTCGGCCGAATTGTCCCAACTTAAGTTATCCTTTTTGTAATTAGCAAAAGTATTCATCATAAATACCCCAGATGCTGAACTTTTTCCTCCAACCGCCCAATTTGTTAAAGATACTTGTGCAAATTAAGAGTTATAACCCCACCCTTTTCCCATAACTTAAGCGAATCCTGGGTCTCTTGCGAAAAAATGATTAATGGGAATAATAGAAAAACAACAAGTAACTTTTTCATTTTATTTGTTTTGAGATTAATTAAAGACAAATCAAAATAGTGAAATTTAATTGTTTCCTTAACATCAAAAATCGATTTAATTTTCTTCATTAGAAATCGGATATCTCATGCCAACAATAGATAAGTTTCTCTCTTTGAATACAACTAACCTTCATCGGCGAAATATTCAAAATCACAGCGTTCAAAATAGAATACAAAAATAAAAATTCAAATAATTATTCAATTTTCATAAACAAATAATTAAATATTTAAAGAACTTTAACTATTAAATTAAGACTTATCATTAAAATATTAGTTATTAATCACTAAATTAATCGTAACTTTTCATCTCTTAACAACCACACTATCAATATGTTTAACAAGTTAACACAAGATGAATTCACTTTCACCCTCCCAAATAGAGTTTTCAAAGAAGCTGACTAAGCTCATAGAAATAAATTTAACCAACCATGAATTTGGAGTTTCCAGGCTGGCCAGAGAATTAGGAATGAGCCGTTCGAATCTCCACAGAAAAGTTAAATCGGTTGCAAAAATATCAGTTAGCCAATTCATTAATCATGTACGTTTAAATTTTGCAATGAGAATGCTCTGCCATGGGAATTCTTCCTGTTCTCAAGTTGCATACAGCGTAGGATTTGGTAGCGTTACCTATTTTAACAAGTGTTTTCACGATTACTTTGGATTCCCTCCGGGAGAGGCTGCTAAAAGAGACTTAATTGAAAATAGATTAATTGATGAATTACCTCAAACAAAGAAAACAATGGAGAATAAAAAATCGTTGTTTTCAATCGCAACTTTGTTTATTCTAATCGTTTTTAGTCAATCTATAATTATTTATTTTGTGTTTAATCCTTTTTTAATGAGCCAAAGCAAAAAAAAAAATCTATAGCAGTTTTACCAATTACCGACTACACTCCCGAAGAAGGTCAGGATTACATTCTTAATGGACTAAGAGATGACTTAATTTCCAAATTAAAAATAATAAAAGATTTAAATGTGATTTCGCGAATAACCTCAGACAAGTTTAGAAATACAAATAAAACCATAAAAGAAATTTCGAAAATACTTAAAGTAGATTACATTTTGGAAGGAAGCGGTGAGAAACTAAATGATAAAATTAAAATTCAATTGCAGCTTATAGAAACAGCTACCGATAAGAATCTTTGGTCCAAACCCTATGTTAGAGAAATAACTGATGACAATATATTAGATTTTCAAGACGAGGTAGCCTTATTGGTGGCCAATGAAATAAATGCATTTGTAACAGAAAAGGAGAAAGAACAGATTACAAATACTGAAACAAAAAATATTGCAGCTTACAATTTCTTTTTACAAGGTAAAAATTTCATGGAAATTCATGAATTCACGGAATATACAAATCAGGAATTGGAGAATAAATATTTCAACTATCTTGAATTGGCACAATCAAACTTTCAAAAAGCAATACAACTCGATTCTACATATTCACAAGCCTACGTATTTATGGGGTGGTATTATCATTATAAAAGCAATATATATATATTCGATGCCGACAAATCGGATAACTATCTTGATTCGGCACTGTTAATGGCAAACAAAGCCATAATATTACACCCTCACCATGCAGATGGCTACGATTTGCAGAGCTGTATTTTTGCAAAAAAAGGAATGATTAAACAATCGAAAAAATCTTCGGACAAACTAATTAGCATTGATCAGAACAATTGGAAAGCCTATTATAGAGTTGCTGAGAACTATTATGCGATGAATCTTTATTCAAGAGCTATTCGATATTTTCTAATGGCCAGAAATTTAAATGAAGAACCACTCGAAGATATCCGGATTTTAAGATGTTTGAATGCCTGTATGATTCAGTCAGGCTTTAACAAGGAAGCAGAACCTTTTTTAGAGTTATTACTTAATCAGGAAAATGATTCGGTTGAATATTACAACAACTTATCTCATAAAGAATTGAGTATTGGAAATGCTGACCAAGCATTAATTTACCAATTAAAAGCCTATGCTTTAGATACTACAAAATCTCAAAGGCTTTTACAACTTAGTATAATTAACATGACTTCTAAAAATGAAAATGGCATGTTCCATTATTTTAAAAAATATTTATTTAAAATTCAACAAGATAATTTAACAATGGAACCAAATAAATATGCAGGTTATATCTATTTGGTTTTAGGCAATAAAAAGGAGTCTGAATATCATTTTAATCAGGTATTGAAAAATGATATTAGAAGAATTGAACTTGGTACTTGTAACGACTATAGTTATTCTTCAGAATACGAAATAGCTTGTATTTATTCTGTAAAGGGAGAAATTAACAAAGCCCTGGATTACCTTCAACTTTATAAAAAGAAAAAATCTTGCCCAATTTGGTTAATCACTTCTTTAAAAACAAATCCCATGTTAGATAACATTAGAGAAACCTCCGAATTCAAAAAAGTGTTAAAAGATTTAGAAGACAAATTTCAGGATGAACACAACACTACAAAAAGGATCTTAATAAATGAAGGTATACTTCAATCTTGAAAAAACAACAAATAAATCCCATCGTGTTGAAAATTACAGATACTGCAACACTGTTTCAACATAAGTTAATTCTTTTCATCATAAATTAAAGAAAACACCCTTAAATTTTAAAGTATTGTCAACATAAATGCTCAGTTGTGCAACATTTTTTGAGAGAACTTGCATGAACAAATTTTAAAATTATTATCATGAAAAATTTAATTCTCCTTGCGTGTTTATTTATTTCAGTGTGCACATTTGCACAAAGTGAAAAACAAAATTTATTAGACGAGATTGAAGTATCTCCGCCACAATTTACCGGAATTCAAAATGTGGCACCTACATTAATAGAAAATAATAGTGATTTGGTAAAAAACTATTTGGTAAAGAATGTGATTTATCCTGAGAAGGCAGTACAGTTGTTTCAAGAAGGAACTGAGATTGTGCAGTTTACCATTACTTCCGAAGGCAGAGCAACAGATTTTATAGTATTAAACAGTGTCTCTAAGGATATTGACGATGAAGTTATAAGAGTTCTGGAAAATACCTCGGGAATGTGGAAACCCGGTTTAAACAACGGAATACCAACAGCTATGCAAAAAGAAGTTTCAATGCTTTTTAAAGTTGATGGAACAGATATTAATGCAATAGTCGAACATTTTACAGAAAAGGCAAGACACCATTTTAGCATAGCTGCCAAGAACCTTTTTATTAAACATAATACAAAAAAAGCTCTAAGACAATTTAACATGGGGATGCAATATTTGCCTTACGACAAAAGTTTATTGACTTTAAGAGGATTGTGCAAATATGAGCTTGGTGATGAAGAAGGAGCCAGAAATGACTGGGACAGAATAAATAAATTAGCTGGTCAAAATCTGACTAAATCAGAAAACTACCTTACTTACGACACTAGCGAATTAAAAGGTTTTGCCGAAATGAATAACATTTTAAAAAGGTGAAAATTATTCAATTCTATTTTGTCTTACACCACTTAAAAGTTCGAATTTTTATATAAATAACAATACCCGAGAAGAATCCCGGGTGTTGTTGTATTCCTTTTTCTGATTACTCACCCAAATACATAAACTTATGGATTCAATATAAAATTCTGAATAATAAATTCCATCATTCGGTCTGCGATAACTGGTGTGTACCCACGGCCCATACCAACTTGTACCTCAAAATTTTTGTTGGCTTTTTGTAAGGCTTGAATTCAACTGAAGCGAATTGATTGCCGTCGCAATAAATAGCTTTGCTCATTTTGTTTGGCGATTCTGCCAATTCGAACTGACGCCCCCTTCCGGTCCGCCACTTCTTCGATAACGGGCATAAAGAGACTCTTCCTTCGTTGCCTCACCAATTTCAACTGTTTTTTTCCTATTTTATCAAATTTTAAACGCTTTCCATCCAAATTGTATTCAAACGTGTTTTCATCCTCGTCCCACATAACAGAAGTTCTGCCCTGCTCACAGAACTTCTTTCTGGCAGTATTAAAAAACAAAACAGCAGACATTGAATATTCAAAAAAGAAATATCATGTTTTTTTAAAAGGCAATTATTAATTTCACAAAATATAATTCATTAAAAGGTTACTCAAATGAAGAAATTAACTCTA
>JABMPI010000516.1 GCA_013203755.1 Bacteroidota bacterium | reverse complement strand
GTTTTGTATACATATTTATCATTTTGCAATGAACATATTTTGTTCATCGGGTGAATAAATAGTGGTATACTTTTCGATTGAAGAGTGGACTACTTCCTAATTAATATAAACAGACACTGTGGAAAAACTTCAAAAAAGAAAAGAATTTTACTTACAAACCAATTGGTGAGCAAAGTGCATTAAGTCATTTACAAGAGTTGGCAAAAGGCGACATGAACACTGCAATTGCCATTCTAAAACGTTCGCGCGGAAACGGATGGGCAGGACTCTTTCCACTTCCTCAGAATACTATAACTAAAGAATTAGTTGAAGCAAAAAATGTTGACTATAAGCAACAATTATTAAATCGTTTAGGAGGAGTACAACCATGAGCCAGATTGAAAAATACAAACCCGGAGGAGAAGTGGCCACAGCCAGCCAGTTCCTCGACAATTTTTCGCCAGGGAAATGTTTGCGTATTTTCCACAAAGCAGACACACCAGCATTAACCATGAAAAGTGGAGCTCCTACCCTGGCAACCATTAAAAAGGAGTACTCCGAAGATTTTCTTCAGGCATATATCGCTGTTTGGATTGTTAACCTAAACGACTTTACAAACGCAAGCCGAAAGATGTCTCCTTCACAAATAGAGGAAACCGCTATATTCATCCTCCAGGATTATTACTACCTGAACCTTGCAGATATTAACCTGGTATTTAAGCGAATTAAAAAAGGAGAGTTTGGTCAATTGTTCGCGGAACTGGATGGAGTAAAGATTTTATCCTGGTTCGAAAAGTATGCAAACGAACGGGCTACTGCTGCAGTAGAAAATGAGATAAGCGGCGCCGGTAATTTTAGAGATGATTATGAAAGAACCAACGATCCCCAACGGGAAAAAATAAAGAACCAACAAGCTGTAGGATTTCATATTCAGCAACTGCACTCAAGTAACAAAAAATAATGGGCGAACTAACTTACAAACCTATTTCGGGCGGCAATACCAGCGAAGAGCAAACCGAAACAAACGTATATATTCCTGCTGAAGTTCGGAAGAAAACAAAAATTACAACGTTATATGTTACCGACCTGCCATTTACAGCAAACCTGGCCATTAAAGCAAATCTTCCGGTAGTTGGTTACAAAGGAATCTGCGACCAGTACAGTGACACTTTGTACATTCTTGAACCCGATTTTGCACAATTCCTGCAACAAAAGAAAATACACACGGTTGTTTTGTTGCTGAATTCCGACACAGTGCATCCATACTTTACCGTTGGAGAAGATAAAGATTTATCGAAACCTCTTTACAATATATTCAATGCAGTTAAAAAGTTCAGTAATCTAATTAACAGTTTCGACCAGGACATTACATTTATTTATTCGAACCTGAAGCACCACCTTTTTTACGAGGGACTAAAAACCATCGACGATGTAGGCGAAAAACACCCAAAACTTTTTAAATCGATTAGCAATTACCGGGCAAAGTCTAACGCTTTCCTCGACTCAATAAATATTTCGGAATTAAGCACACGCAACCTATACAACCATTTAAAACTTAAAAATGTAAACGACTTTTACAGCTATCATGCCGATAGGTTGAAACGATATGATTTCACTTTTAGAAGTGTAAACTATTTCTACGATGGAGATAAAATTGAGAAGATAAACTACATCGATACAAAATTGTACATGCGCGTTGGTCCCTATTATTACAAAAAAATACTGATGCTGAATCCGCATGATGAACTGGAGGAAGTTTTAGAGCCCTGGCCAATTGGTGAAATAACCCGCGATTACGGAGCGGAATTTATTAAACAAATTCCGCGTTACGATTCGTTTACCAACAAACCCAGTAACACCGGAGAATACCAACGAACCTTTACTTTAAATCGGAACGGAATTACAAGTGAGCAATATAATCTTTACAATCCGGTAGATTGGGAACCCAGCTCGGGAGAATGGCCCTACATCGAAATGTTTTTAAAACACATTTTTTCGGCTAAAAATGTCGACGGTGAAGGAATGTATGAGTGGGGATTAGATTATATGACGCACACATACGTGAGACCAAAACAAAGGTTGCCGGTTGTGGCGCTGGTTAGCGAAGCTCGTAATACAGGTAAAACAACTTATCTCGATTTTAATAAATTGCTTTATAGCGCAAATATTACCATACTCGACAACTCGCGGTTTAATCCAAAATTCACCTCTCACTTTGCCGGGAAACTGATTAT
>JABMPI010000515.1 GCA_013203755.1 Bacteroidota bacterium | reverse complement strand
ACATAATTGCGTTGCGCCAATTCGTAATAGGCATAAGTCCACATAATTTTTTCAACACCATCATCTCCCATTACTTTAACTTCTTCTTTTACTGCTTGTGTTGCCGATTGTTGAAGTTCACTACCTTTTTTACCTTCAATCGAGTCTTTCATAGGAACTCCAGCTGCTTCCAACCCTAAACAAGTAGTTTCCAAATCAGGCCACTCCGCCACATTCTGGCTATTAATAAATGCAGTAAAATGATTTACCGAATTTCCATGAATTAAAACCCAGGCACCATATTGCGAAACATCATTTAATTTTAAAATATCATCTTTTAGCGGGATTTTCCAGGGTCGTCTAAAATATTGAACAAGGTCTGCAATTAAAATATCTGCAGCTTCGGTAGGTAATTCCTTCTCTTCTTTTAATATCCGAAGTAGCCCAATGCTGGTATCAGACAAAATATAAGGAGTATCGCTAACCGATTTATTAATAATATTTTGTGTCCAATCCGGCAATTCTCCTACTTCTAACTGACTCACAAATATCTTTGGAAAATCATTATCCGCATGTTCAAAATGAACAGCATTTAATTTCTTTTTTGTGAACTTATAATGCTGAACGGGTTTATATTCCAAACAATTCAGTATGTGTTTTATTGCTCTAATTCCCTCTGGCTGTTCACCAGTGTGTGTATTAAAAGTGCGTATCGCAATATGGTCGTTAACAACGCTACCTCCCTTACTTGTTACCAATTCAACATATGTATTTGCGTACGAAACTCTTTTTATAAAATTCGCCCACAAACGACTTAGCACTTCACCGGTAATTTCTTTTGTAGTTCGTTTCATTTTAATTCTTTTCCAATTAAACTTAAAAAAAACGGTTTGGGTTACTAAAAAGTTGATGTTTTAAAGTATTGTTTATTTGAATTTTCTAATTATGAACGAGCAATTTTCGAAATCTTTTTCATAAAATCTAGTACTCCTTTTTTATCGAAGTATGTAGTAGCGCCAATTTGAGTAGTATTTAAAGCTCCTGCTGCATTACCAAATTCTATAGCTTGCTGAATAGATTTGCCATTGATATAATAATTTAGAAATGCCGCACAAAAAGCAACCCCCGAACCAATGTTATCTTTAACATCAATTTTATAACCTGAATCTACAAATACTCCTTCAGTGTTATGGTAGGCAAATACTCCGTTACTTCCCCGCGTAACAAGAATTAAATCAATCTTATATTTTTTCGACAATTGAGCTCCAAACTCTTCCAGATTCCCCGTTTTCATCTCAAGTTCCTTCACTAAATACGAAATCTCTTTTTCTTTTATACGAACAATATTCGAACTGGAGAGCAAATTTTCAACTACCTTTTTATCAAAAAAATGTTCAAACAATTTCAAATCGAAAAAATGAATTGAATCCGGCGATTCTTTAATTAACTCGCGAATTGTATTTCTTGAAATACCAAACCTTAGTGGCAACAATCCATAAAACAAGCAGTCTGCATTTCGCGCTAATTTCAAAGCTTCTGCAGAAAATTCAATGTGATCGAATGCCACATCAAGAATCACTTCATAATGCGATTCATTATTTTCATCAAATGTAACGGTTACAGTTCCTGTTGGAAATTCATCATCAATTTGAATATTCTTGTCGGAAATGCCTAATTCTTCCAGTCTGTCCAATGCCGCTTGCCCAGAATTGTCATACCCCAATCTTGATAATAAAAATCCCTTTTCGCCAAAAGAATTACACCTAAAAACCATATTTAACGGTGTGCCTCCTAATGTCTTATCATTAGGTAAAATATCCCACACTACTTCTCCAAATGCAACAATCTTACTACTCATTATTTAAATTATTGAACGCAAAAATAGGTATTATATACACCTTTTCAAACATCCTTCGCTTGAAATTACAACACCGAAATACACAAAAAATAAAAATACATTTCCACGTTCAATCCATCCAAATCTAAATAAATAATTTCTTTCTGAGAGAAACCGATTCTTTGTTAAATTCTAATTTTGACAATTGGTATTAAAAACAATTTATAGTTTTACTCGTTCATATTTTAAAATATTTACATGAATTTTTTGGCTCATATATATTTATCGGGAAAAAATGAAAAACTAATGGTTGGCAATTTTATTGGTGACTACGTAAAAGGTAAAAAATATGAAGATTTCCATACTACAATAAAAGATGGGATTTTACTACATCGACAAATTGATTCTTTCACAGACAACCATTATAATTTTAGAGAAGCAAAAAAACTGTTAGTTCCGGTTTATGGCTTGTACTCAGGAATTGTTATCGATTTATTTTATGATCACTTTCTTGCTAAAAGCTGGAATAACCATTCGAACGTAACTTTGCGCCAATTTACAAAATGGACACACGCCGTTTTATTGTCAAACTTTTTTCATTTGCCAAAGAGAGTACAAGGATTTCTGCCATTCCTCATTCAAAATCGCAGATTAGAATCTTATGCCACACCCAATGGAATTCAAAAATCATTAGAAATAATGAGTCGCTACACTTCGCTCCCTGAGCATTCAAAAAAAGCAATGGAAATTATGGATTCCAACCAGCAATTTTTCGAAGATAATTTTGGAGTATTTATAAAAGACATGGTAGCTTTTGTTGAGAACACCTACAATGTAGAAATAAAAAAGCCCTATTTTACAACCGGGCTTTGAATAATATGTCTTTCTGTTTTACGCTTGTAACTCGTAGTAAGAGTCTTCGTAAAAGAATTCATTTTCACCAAATGCTGGTTCCAAATCGTCAATCCAAATTGCATTGGGGTCGTACTTTGCAAAAAATGGCTTTCCAACCCAATTTGGGTCTCTGCCTTGCAAGAAATTCAGAACAAAAACCTTCTCCCCTTTAATTTCAGAAATCCCAACAACATTTACTTTACCTGGACTACACGACATACTTGGCCCTTTAACTGTACGGCAAATCCCACTTACCTTACTAAATGCTTTCCGATAAATTTGCCAGGCTCTATTTAAAGTAACGGCAAAATAATCTTGCGCACCCGTGTCGCGGGCAACAAACATATAATAAGGAACAATGCCTTGTCTTACTTGTTCTTGCCAATTCTCCGCCCAAATATCTGCGCTGTCATTAATATTCCTCAACAATGGTGATTGCGAACGAATTTGTACACCAGCCGCAATTAATCTTCTAATTGCCTCTTGAACTGCCTCGGTTTTTAACTCCCCGGGATGATTAAAATGAGCCATCATCGCAATATTAATTCCACTCTTTTTCACCTTCTCAAACAAACGTAATAAGTCATCAGCATCTTCATCAGTCGTGTATCGGTACGGCCAATAAGCCAAAGATTTTGTACCAATTCGAATGTTTTTTAGATTGGGAAGATCTGCATCTATTAATGCATTAAAGTACTCTTCAAAAAAGCGTGTTTTCATTATTGCAGGATCGCCTCCGGTAAATAAAACATCGGTAATTTGTGGGTTTGCCTTTAAATACCGAACCATTGTATCGGCCTCTTTCATGGCAAATTTAAAATCGTTTAAAGCAAATTGCGGCCACCTAAAGCAGAAGGTACAATACGCATGACATGTTTGTCCCTGTGTTGGAAAAAACAACATAATTTCGCGGTATTTATGCTGAATACCTGTTAATTTTTCCCCTTCAAATTCAGGAACATTACTTTCCTGACCGGCAGGATTTGGGTTCAGTTTTAATCGAATCTTTTTA
Organism: Bacteroidota bacterium; assembly: GCA_013203755.1. Taxonomy (GTDB): domain Bacteria; phylum Bacteroidota; class Bacteroidia; order Bacteroidales; family Prolixibacteraceae; genus Draconibacterium. Next base: position 874 of record JABMPI010000515.1, on the reverse strand, counting down.
ACCTCTTCCTGAACTACTTTGCTGGGAGAATTATTTTTAAGAAGTGAAGCAATTTTATTATAGCTTGCTTCATCAAGCATATCTTTTTGCGGGAAATTTAAAATAAAAAACGGATCGTCTTCAAAGCTAGTCCAATCAATTAATTCATCCACTACATAATTATCTGTTTTAAATGGCAATACCGTCCCCACTACCTCAATCTCGAATTTCTGTTCTTCCGAAAGAAATTTTATCTGTGGTATTTGCCTGAAATTATGAAGCGAATATGGTTTATATTTCATACACATTATTTAAATGAACTGCTTTTAAGCTGTACTATATCTGTCTTTCCTTTTTTGTCGTCTGTCATCGACAAAAACCCAAATATAAAAAATATGGATTTTAATAAGGAATGCAAAGGTACGAAAAAAAAGGAGTTATAAAAGCTTATTTATGTGCTATTCAGTCGTTTAAGAAAGCACTGTTAGAATTGTTCGAACCTACTGGCATCCAAACGAATAAAAACAAAAAGTAATATTGTAAACGACCAAAGTGAAGAACCACCGTAACTAAAAAATGGTAATGGAATTCCAATAACCGGCATTAACCCAATGGTCATGCCAATATTTACCATAAAATGAAAGAAGAGAATTACCGCAACAGAATAACCATATATTCTTGAAAAACTGGAACGCTGCCTTTCTGCCAACCATACCAGGCGCATTAAAAGGAAAAGAAACAAAATAATAACTACAGTAGTACCCACAAAACCCCATTCCTCTCCAACAGTACAGAAAATAAAGTCAGTACTTTGCTCTGGTACAAAATCGAATTTCGTTTGTGTACCTTTCAAATAACCTTTCCCCAATACACCTCCCGAACCAATAGCAATTTT
>JABMPI010000514.1 GCA_013203755.1 Bacteroidota bacterium | reverse complement strand
CCGCAGAACCAGTAACAGTATTTTTAATGAAAACGCGGCGTGAATTGGATTTTTCCATTTTCAGATTTAGTTTAGATTTAAAGAATCAGCGCCTTAAATTACTACTAAAATCTGATAATTAGAAATTAGAACTAAAATAAATATTGAATCATATTTTTAAATCGAATAATTCAACAGAGTATCTATATTTCTTATGAATTTACATCCGGATCAAGATGTTTAAGAAACAAAACAAATAACCAGCCAATTGGATTCTACAATTTCGTAATTGTGCAGGGGGGAGAAAAAAATGAACTGAATTAGTTAGTTAAAAAGTCGAGAACATTACTAGCACCACTGGCTGGCTTTCCTCGGTACAATTCAGTAAACCCACATTGAGAACATGTCACTGTTGTAAACTTCCGGTTTTGAATATTAAAATATTTGGTAAAACCTGCGCCGGTTGTTCGTATTTGGTCGATATCGGCTTTTCTGTTGCCGCATTTTGGGCAGGTGTAACTTCTTTGATTCATGACTATTATTTTATTATTAAAACCTTCCGCTATTTATTAAGAAGTACAATTGTTTTTATACTCCAGTTTATGAGTACTGAAATGATTACTTCAATTACATTTCAGACTTATCTTCTAAGGTCTTTTTAATGCGTTTCGCATTTTTTAGTGCATTGTGAATTATCCATTCCAATTGTCCATTTATGCTCCTAAAATCGTCGGCAGCCCATTTTTCTACCGACTCCATCATTTCAGGATTTACGCGTAAAACAAATGTTTTTTTCTTCGCCATTTTATCTGGTTTTTCCCTCTCTCATTAATTTCTTCATGGCATATTCAATTGCCTGTTTGTTCTGAGTACCGATTAATAGCTTTTTCCCATTTTTGAAATAGAGCTGCAAACCAATATCTTCGGAAATGGTATAAGCTTTCCCACTTTTCCAATGATCTCTTTTTCCATGTCCGTAATACTCACGAAGATGATGATACTTTCTAATCCGATAAGATCTAATCTGATTTGTATCAACCTTTTTCCATTTTTTATGAAAAGGTGAATAACTTAACCAAATTCCAGTATTACTTATTTTAGTTTTTAATGAGCAACTATGTGCATAAGCCAAAAGCAAGCCTAAAACGGAAAAAATTATAACGCCCAGAATTAGAAATTCGTTAATTGTAATCTCTGTCAAGTCAAATGCCTTATTACTGTAATTCAGTCTAATCCACGAGCTAATTATGTATATAATAATAATAAAAAACACAATTGGTAAAACAACAATCATTCTTGGATGATGCATTCTTTGTTCTTCCTTAAAGAGTATTTTTTCCATTTTATCCAATCTTTTTAGTTTGCATAAACTTATTCATCGCATGTTCAATGGCTTGCTTCTTTTGCGTTCCCAAAAGCAATCTCTTTCCATTTTTCTATTGATAAAGTGTACCTGTGTTCACAATCGGAGTAGCATCTTTATCGCCACACAATACCACTAATAAATTACTTACCATGGTTGCTTTTTTATCCTCATCTAATTCAACTATTTGTTTTTGACTGAGTTGATCCAGGGCCATTTCAACCATACTAACTGCACCCTCAACAATTTTGTAGCGAGCCGCAACAATAGCTGTTGCTTGCTGGCGCTTTAACATGGCTTGGGCAATTTCCTGAGCATAAGCAATGTGATTGATACGAGCTTCTATAACTTCGATTCCGGCAATATCGAGTCGTTCAATAATTTCGCGTTCCAATTCGTTATTCACCTCTTCCGTTCCATCGCGTAAAGTAACTTTGGCCGACTCGTCCTCAATATTATCATACGGATACAGACCTGCAAGCTTACGTAAAGCTGCTTCACTTTGTACCACCACAAAATGTTCGTATTCATCAACTCCAAAAGCAGCTTTGTACGTTCCATCCACTCTCCAAACTAAAACCAATCCAATCATTATTGGGTTTCCTAATTTATCGTTTACCTTAATGGTTTCGCTGTCAAAGTTTCTAGCACGCAAGGATATTTTCTTTCTTACAAAAAACGGATTCACCCAATAAAAACCATTGTCTTTAATAGTTCCTTTATACGCCCCAAATAAAACCATAACACAACTTTGGTTCGGGTCGACAACCGCAAAACCAATTGCCATTAAAATAAATACGGGAATTAATAGCACTGCCGGAACAATCATTCCACGCATAAATCCAAATACAATTAGAATTAAAACTATCAATTCTAAAAAGAGAAAAAAGTAACCCGACAAACCTTTGTATTGTTTTTCCATGACATTAAATTTATATTATTTTAATATTATTTTGATATCACTAAATTAGAACATATTTTACAAAGTAACAATATGTTTTAAAACATATAAATACGAAAAGCCCTCCGATCTAAATCGGAAGGCTCTTCGTATTTTTTACTATTTTCCTACTAGTTCAAGTTCAATTCTACATATCCTGTTTCCCTTGTTTCAATAACTTCATACGAGCATGCAAAGTCAAGAATATTTTTTATTGAACGTTCTGAAGGCTCAAACGCCATCAACGCTAACGAGTTTTCAATAACATTTTCAACCTCGTGACGAGATGAACCTTTAGTCTGAAATTTGTTAACGAAATAAATTAAAGTAAAGAGTTTTTTCATAGGCAATTTATAACTTTTTTACATTTACCTATCAAACGCCAAGCTTACCCCATTATTGTGTTAACAAGAGTTAAATTTTCGTAAGAGTTAATTTCTTTTCATCAATCAATTTTCGAAGATTAATTAAAGCATAACGCATACGTCCAAGTGCCGTATTTATACTAACACCTGTTTGCTCTGCAATCTCTTTAAAACTAAGCTCCATGTAATGGCGCATATGAATTACCTGTTGCTGATCCTCGGGCAATTCACAAATTAGTTCTTTTACTTCATTTAAAATCTGGCTATTCACCATTTGATCTTCAATGGTTTCCTCAGAAAATTTTGCTGAATTAAAAATATCTACGCTTAAACTGTCGTTGGATATTGTCCCCCTCAACTTCTCTTTTCTGAAGTGATCGATAATCAGGTTATGTGAGATACGCAATACCCAGGAAACAAATTTCCCATTTTCTACATACTTCCCCCTTTTTAACGAGCGAATTACTTTAATAAATGTCTCCTGAAATATGTCTTCTGCCAATTCCTGATTTTTCACAATAAGTAATGTATACGAATATACTCTACTTTTGTGACGACGAATTAAAATTTCTAATGAATTTAGATCGCCATTGATAAACCGCTGAACGAGTTCATTGTCGTTCAATGCATTTGATTTGAACATTACCTTCTATTTAGTTGTAAACAAAAAGTATAGTTTATCTATAGGCGTCTTTTTTTATTGAAGTGAAACAATTTCTTACTTTTGTGGCAGTAAAAATGAAACATTTTACTGGGAAATACAAATTTTTTTAAAAAAATATTAGAATTCACATACAATTATGTCGAATAGAAACAAAATAAAACAGATAGAAATTAAGAAAGCCCGCGTACATAACCTGAAGAATATAAGCCTGCAAATACCTCTAAATAAATTCATTGTGGTAACCGGAGTGTCTGGATCGGGAAAATCATCTCTGGCTTTTGACACTCTTTTTGCCGAAGGACAGCGAAGATACGTTGAAAGTCTTTCGTCGTACGCCAGACAGTTTTTAGGGCGCATTAACAAGCCCGAAGTTGATTTTATAAAAGGAATTCCACCGGCAATTGCCATTGAACAAAAAGTAAACACAAGAAATCCACGTTCAACTGTTGGTACATCTACTGAAATATATGATTATTTAAAACTTCTTTTTGCCAGAATTGGGAAAACCGTTTCTCCTGTTTCGGGAAAAATTGTTACTCGAAAGAGTGTTACTGATGTAGTTGATTATATCCTTTCTTTTGATGAAGGAACCCGACTTATTATTACATCCCCACTACATCCCAAAAATGGCAGAACGATTTTAGAAGAGGCAGAACTGTTAATGCAACAAGGTTTTACACGGCTTGAAACCAACGACGAGATAAAACGAATCGATGAACTATTAAAAGATAAATCTGATACTTTTTGTACGAATAATTGCAATTTAGTTATCGACCGTATTTCTGTTCAAAACGACGAAGACACACAAAGTAGAATTGCCGACTCGGTTCAAACCGCATTTTTTGAAGGACACGGCGAATGCATGGTGAAAGTATTTGAAAAGGGAAAAACCAATTCGCAAACTTTCTCCAACTTGTTTGGAGCAGATGGAATTGAGTTTGAAGAGCCAACCGTTCATATGTTTAGTTTTAATAATCCGGTTGGAGCATGTCCCTCTTGTGAAGGATATGGGAAAGTAATTGGAATTGATGAAGATCTGGTAATACCGAACAAATCGCTTTCTATATATCAAGATGCAATAGCTTGCTGGAAAGGTGAAAAAATGAGTGAATGGAAAAACCAATTAATCTACTCTGCTGAAAAATTTAACTTTCCAATTCATAAAGCATTTTATGAACTAACTGAAGCACAGAAATTTTTGCTTTGGACAGGCAATAAACACTTTAAAGGGCTCAATCGCTTTTTTAAATTTCTTGAAGAAAGCAGCTATAAAATTCAATACCGTGTAATGCTTTCGCGTTACCGTGGTAAAACCATTTGCCCGGAGTGCAAAGGTAGTCGACTAAAAAAAGAGGCAGGCTACGTTAAAGTTACCGACAAGTCATTGCAAGAACTTGTTTTAATGCCCGTTTCCGACT
>JABMPI010000513.1 GCA_013203755.1 Bacteroidota bacterium | reverse complement strand
TTCCCTTTCTCTTCATTAAAATTTTGAACCGTAACTATGGCTATGCTTGAAAATTATAATTCGATAAAGAAAAAAATAACATCGTCATCTTTGAACAACTTATTTTAAACTTTTCACTAAATCAGAAATAATGAAACAAATTTCCATACTTATTTTACTCGTTTTACTTGGTTCAAAAGTATTTGCACAGACAGATTATTTAAATGAATCGGAAGAAGAAATTGAAAATCGCCTGGAGTGGTTTGACGATGCAAAGTATGGAATGTTTATTCACTTTGGATTATACAGTCAGCTGGGTGGCGAGTGGGAAGGAAAAATCTATAAAGAATATGCGGAATGGATTCAGGCAAATGCTGATATTCCAACGCAGGTCTACGCCATGCTAACCTCAACTTTCAACCCCAAAGATTTTGATGCTGAATTTATTGCAAAAACAGCAAAAGCCGCGGGTATGAAATACATTGTTATTACAACCAAACATCATGAAGGATTTTGTTTGTGGGACAGCGAATATACCACTTTCGATGTGGCCAGCACTCCCTTTGCAGGCCGCGACATTTTAGCTGAATTAAGCGCCGCCTGTAAAAATAATGGACTAAAATTTTGCACTTATTACAGCATTATCGATTGGCACCATCCTTCGCAAGAACGTAATATCGACGGCAATGACCGCTGGGGACATTGGGGAAATGTACGTATGAAGTCGGGTAAAAAAGAAGAATATATTACTTATATGAAAAACCAGATTCGCGAGTTAGTTGAAAATTACGACACAGAAATGTTGTGGTTCGATGGCGATTGGGTGTATTGGTGGGACATGGCTTCGGGCGAAGATTTATATCAATACATTCGTGAATTAAAACCGGATATTATCATTAACAATCGCGTTGCAAAAAGGAAAATTTTCAAAAAAGATTTTGGTACTCCCGAGCAAGAACATCCTGATGATTTGTTAAAGCACCGTTGGGAAGCTTGTTATACTTTGAATCATTCGTGGGGATTCAAAAAAGACGATGCCGGGTGGAAAGATTCGGAAACTGTTTTTAATAAATTGAATAATATTAATGGAAAAGGAGGAAACTTATTGCTAAATATTGGACCAAAAGGTGATGGAACTGTTCCTCCGGAATCGGTTAAAATTTTGTTGGAAGTTGGGAAGATGCTGGAGAAATAAAATTATAAACTGATATATTAGAAAATATATAAACTGAAAAAGCCACAATATTCAAATTGAATATTGTGGCTTTTTCATTCCAAAAATTTGAACTATTAAATCTCTTCAATTTTAGGAATAGACGGCTGCGCTCCTTTTCGGGTTACAGAAATTGCAGCCGCTTTGTTTGCCAAACGAATTGCCTCCTCATAGTTTTTCCCGTCAGACAGAGCCGCCGCAAGATAACCATTAAATACATCGCCGGCAGCCGTTGTATCCACTGCATCTACTTTAGTAGTTGGAACAAAAGCTTCATTTCCTTTTTTATTTTGATAATAAACTCCTTTACTTCCCAAAGTAATTAATACAGAATCGTTTACCTTCCCTAAAAGCTGAGCTGCAGCATTTTGTATTTCAGTTTCATTCCATGGATTGATGCCGATTAGAAGCTGCGTTTCTGTTTCATTGGGTGTTATAATATCTACTAAACTTAAAAGTTCATCGCTTAGAAACTGAGCCGGTGCCGGATTCAAAATTGTTTTCACACCATATTTTTGAGCAATTTGTAATGTCACTTTTACCGTTTCAAGAGGAATTTCCAACTGTACCAATAATACATCTGCACCCGAAATTACAGATTCAATTTTCTGAATATCTTCAACCAAAAGATTTCCGTTTGACCCCGGTGCAACTACAATCGAGTTTTGTCCGGTTGTTTCATCTACAATTATTACTGCAACACCCGAAGGTTTTGCGGGGTCAACCAAAATGTGTTTTGTGTTGATATTATCTTTTTCGTAACCTTCAATTGCTTTTCTTCCAAAATCGTCGTTTCCAACTTTGGCAATAAACGTAACATCTCCTCCGGCTCTCGCTGCGGCAACTGCCTGGTTTGCACCTTTCCCTCCGGGAATCACATCAAATTCGTTCCCCATAACAGTTTCCCCCGGCAACGGCATTTTTGCAGATGTAACAACCATGTCGGTATTACTGCTACCGACTACTACAATTTTTCCCATACTATTTTGATTTAGCTACTTCCTTGATACAACCAATATCAACGACTAATATTTTTTAGCATTCCTATAAATTGCCTCATGCTGCACTATCTCATTTTAATAGTTTAGAACGTGAGGCATATATTCGTACATATTCCCTTACCCAGGGCGTTACCCTGGGCTAATATATATCGCCCTTTCAGGGCTAAGGAACAATTTAAGTACTTTTGAACTTCATACAATTGTTCATGATTGCACGATGACTTAATAATTGCTTATTGATTAAGCTCCGTTAGCTAATATAATTAGTACAAGTCCTACAACAAAACTGGCAAACATTAATGCCAATAATTTAGACGTTCCTTTAGGTGCATCTTTAAACTCTTTCCACACAAAAACACCCCAAATGGCTGCTACCAACGTTGCTCCCTGTCCAAGTCCGTAAGAAATTGCATAACCTGCAATGTCGCCTGCCATAATACTTAGCATCATTCCGAGGCTCCATATAATTCCTCCTAATATTCCTACTACATGTAATTTTGGTGTTCCTTGTTTAAAGTACATTCCAAAAGTAACAGGCTCCCCCAAAACAGGCCTTTTCATAAAATAGTAGTTAAACAGAAAGTTGGAAACAAAAATTCCGATGGAAAATACAAATACCGCTGAATAAGGAGTAAATGTTCCGGGAGTAATATTGATTAAATCGGTTGACATTGAATCGGCAACAAATCGATAGAAAAAGGACATCAACAAACCGGCAACCAGTGATAATATAATTCCTTTGGTTGATTTACTTCCCTGTGAAACTTTTTTATAAGCCAGCGCATTAATTATTATGGCTAGTGTAACCAGCCCAACTCCCAGAAAAAGATACAACGAATTGTAATCTTCGGGGTTTGGCAAATAATTATTGAACACACCCAACACAAGCGCCAAACCAATCCCAATTGGAAAAGCAATTGCCATTCCTGCAATTTCTATTGCTGCCACCAAAAGCAAGTTGGCAATGTTGAATATAACTCCACCCAGCAAAGCAAATAGTATTGCTTTTGGTGCAGCATTTAATAAATTTGGAATAAATGCTTCTCCGTTTTCGCCACTGCTGCCAAGGGTTAAACCAAACAGCAACGACAAAATAATTACACCTAAAGTGTAGTCCCAGTAAAACAATGGGAAACTCCACTCTTTTGAAGCCAGCTTTTGGGTGTTCGCCCACGAACCCCAACAAAGCATTGTTACCACACATAATAAAACGGCCAGAGGATAAGAATTTACGATAAACATAGTTTGTAAAGCTTAGTTATTGATTCGATTATTTGGGTTGAATTTAATTAAAATATAGTTATGCCTTTAACATATTTACAATATCTTTTTTTACTATTCGTCTAATTCACAAATAACTGAAGCCGTAAAATCAATATATTTTTGAAATTGAAACACAATCTGTTTCCCTTGATTAACAGAGGATTTTAATGATAAATAATTCAATATCGTTTAGTTAAGGACAATAGTCTTCGACTACGCTCAGACTGACTGTCATCCTGAGCG
>JABMPI010000512.1 GCA_013203755.1 Bacteroidota bacterium | reverse complement strand
GTTTAAACAAGCCAAAGAAAAATCTCCTTGTATTATATTTATAGATGAAATTGATGCCATTGGTCGCGCCCGTGGTAAAAATCCAAACATGGGTTCCAATGACGAACGCGAAAATACATTAAACCAGTTGCTTACCGAAATGGATGGTTTCGACACAAACAGTGGAGTTATTATTCTGGCAGCAACGAACCGGGCAGACATTCTTGACCGTGCGTTAATGCGTGCCGGACGTTTCGACAGACAAATTCATGTTGAATTGCCCGATTTAAACGAACGTGCTGAAATTTTCAATGTTCACCTTCGTCCGCTTAAATTAAGTGAAGAGGTAAAAGTTGATTTCCTATCTAAACAAACTCCAGGATTTTCTGGTGCCGATATTGCAAATGTTTGTAACGAGGCTGCACTTATTGCAGCGCGCCACAACAAGGAGTCTGTTGAAAAACAAGATTTTCTGGATGCAGTTGACCGAATTATTGGTGGGCTGGAAAAGAAAAATAAGATAATTTCTTTAGTTGAGAAAAAAACAATTGCATACCACGAGGCTGGTCACGCAACAATAAGCTGGCTACTGGAACATGCACATCCCTTGGTGAAAGTAACCATTGTACCACGAGGAAAAGCATTGGGTGCAGCCTGGTATTTACCCGAAGAGCGTTCCATTACAACAAAAGACCAGCTACTGGACGAAATGGCATCGGCACTTGGTGGTCGTGTAGCAGAAGAGATTGTTTTTAATAAAATATCTTCCGGAGCGCAAAACGATTTAGAGAAAATTACCAAACAAGCTTATGCAATGGTTAGCATTTTTGGAATGAGCGAAAAAGTTGGAAATGTAAGTTATTACGATTCATCGGGTCAGTCTGATTATTCGTTTACAAAACCATACAGCGAAAAAACGGCAGAATTAATTGATGACGAAGTTAAAGTTCTTATCAATAGCCAATATGTACGAGCTCATCAAATCCTGAAAGATAATGCTGAAGGTCATATAAAATTGGCCAATCTCCTTTTGGAAAGAGAGGTGATTTTTAGTGAAGATTTAGAAGCTGTTTTTGGGAAACGACCATGGAAAAAGCCAGTAATGTCGGAAAACGGAGACGATAAATCTGAAATAAAAGAGAAAGAGAAAGTGGTAAAAACTACTAATTCTAACAAAGAAGAAAAGGATAATAACACCGTTTCAGAATAAAATGAGCAATGCCCGGCAAGAAATATTGAGCAGACTTAAAAATGCAGTTCATCCCGTGCCGGACAAACCAGATCTTGATGCTCCCGTTTACCATTCAATAGATGTACCTTTGGAACTTGCTTTCAAAGAAAATTTAGAAAAGGTAAACGGGAGTGTTTGCATTTACCCATCAGAGAAGGAACTTTTTTCTGAATTGAAGAAATTTCTATCCACATTTAAAAAGGAGGATATTTTTTGCAGTGAAGTTGAAATTCAAAATCAATTAAACACTTCTCTAATTCCTTTTTCACAACAACCCGAATTACCCGAGAATATAGAAGTTGGAATTACAGGCTGCGAGTTTTTAATCGCGCAAACCGGTTCTGCAATGGTAAGTTCGGCACAGCAGGGTGGACGACAAATGTTTGTTTATCCTCCCATTCATATAATTATCGCCTCAAAAAATCAATTGGTTGATTATCTTGACAAAGCCTACTCTGGAATTCACCAAAAATACAAAAACCACCTCCCTTCACAAATTACATTAATAACTGGGCCCAGTCGCACTGCTGATATCGAGAAAACTCTGGTTTTAGGCGCACACGGTCCGCGAGAACTCCATGTATTTATAGCTTAACTCCCGGCTATCAGTCTGATATTCATTATTTTATTCTATCTCTAATTTTACCTTTTTACTTTTTATTTTTCATTTTCGCCTTTACACTAATTTTTTAACTTTGTATCATGGAAGAAGGTTGGAAAGAAGTATTCATTACTGCAATTGAATATAAATCTGAAATGGCAAAAGACATTCTCGAAAATCAAGGAATTAATACAGTGGTATTAAATCAGCATGATTCAGCTTACCAGAATTTTGGTGAATTTTCTCTGTACGTTGCCCAAGAAAACGCAACACGTGCTATTGAATTACTTAAAGAATTAAAAAATTGAACGAACTTTTTAAAAGAAGTTTAACAGGCATCGCATTTGTTGCGATTATGCTCGGTGGAATTATTATTCACCCTTTTGTATTTGCTCCGGTTTTTGGTGTTATTCTATTTTTAACACAATCCGAATTCTACAAAATATCAAAATTATCGGATTGTGCTCCTCAAAGAATAGTAGGACTTGTATTAGGAGTGCTCTTTTTTATTATCTGCTTCCTTATTGCAAATAATATTATTCCACAAACATTAATAATGTTGTTTATTCCTTTTTTGCTTTTTGTTTTTATTGCTGAATTATTTAGCAAAAGCACCGATAGTCTTAAAAACAGCGCAATTACAATAGCTGGATTAATCTATGTAGGACTGCCATTTAGTTTATTAAATTTTATCGTTTTTAAAGAGATTTCCGGAAGTAATAATTTTTATCCCTGGATTTTAGTTGGAGTACTTTTTATTATTTGGATTCACGATTCTATGGCCTACGTTACCGGTTCACTTTTGGGGAAACATAAAATAGCAGCTACAATTTCACCAAAAAAATCGTGGGAAGGATTGATTGGGGG
>JABMPI010000049.1 GCA_013203755.1 Bacteroidota bacterium | reverse complement strand
GTGTTGCACGTGTAAAAGATTTTTAGAATAATGCGAAATTTGTACATTTAACCCCAGCCTTTTTGAGCTCCCCTATTGGCTGGAAGTTGCAATATACTGCTGGTGAATTAAGTAAAGCTTTCTCTTTGTTAAGTATAATTACTCTAAATAGTTTACGATAATAACAATTTAGACATTGTACTCGTAACTAATCACAAGTTAAACTGATACCGATAAAATATTAGTTAACCGTGGCTTTATCTATTTATTATTAGTGGTAGTTTTAAAAATCAATATAAAATCATTTACTCTATTTGCTAAAAGTTTGTTTGGTAATTCTTTATCATGAATAGAACATAAAAATCGAAGATTGTATAAATCGGTTTGTGATACATTTAGAGTAAACGACTGGTGATAAGATAGCTTAGGGGTTTAAATCATCTCGAATGAACTTGGCGAAATATTATAACAGGTGACAACTGCGAAGATCTATTTTTAATTAGAATAATAAATTTTAATTGAAACAACGATGAATAGAGAAGTTGAAACGATCAAAAGGATTCTAAAAGCTCTCCCCAAAAGCGAATTCCATTCAAATATTTTTTTTGAATCTGACGCTGAAATTTTAGACTATCATGGAAAAAAGCTTTTGTTTACAATTGATGAGTTTTCGCAAGAAGACCTTTTCAGAGATAACCATCCATATTCGTTGGGCTGGAACCTTGCCGTCAGCACTATAAGCGACATTTTGGCTTCTGGAGGAAAACCAATATTTTATGCTCACAGTATGACAATATCTCACCAATTTTGGGACAATACTTACATCGACTTGTTTTCAAAAGGCATTGCCAATGTTTTAAAAAAATGCTCAGCCGGTTTTATTGGAGGAGACATGGGAAGCTCGGATCGCTGGAATTACACTGGTGTAGCAATTGGTGAAGCTGAAAACCCTTTGACAAGAAAAGGTGCAGAACCAGGACATTTAATTTATATGACCGGATTTGTTGGTTCAGGCAACCTGGAAGCTGCAATCAAGTTGAATGCCAATCATAAGCTACTTAAGCCATTTATTAATAATCACAGGTTAGTCTTTCCGTTAAGATTAAAAGAGTCTGAGCTAATCAGTAAATATGCTACAGCTTGCATCGACTCAAGCGACGGCCTTTTAAACGCATTAAATACCATTGCAGATATTAACGAAGTAGGTTATGAGATATCAAACATTCCTTATTTAAAGAGTGGTTTAATTGCTTGTAAGATACTTGGTAAACCCAAAGCAGTTCTATTTATGGGAGAGTGTGGCGAATACGAGTTGGTTTTTACCATTAAAAAAGAAAATGAAAAAGCCTTTCTCAATGCGAGTAAAGAAAATAATCTGGTGTTTAATAAAATTGGAGAAATTGAAGAAAAATTACGGAAAGTAATCATAACAAAAAAGGATAAAATTGATGTAAGTGACTTTAACATTAAAGCCAGAAACTACGATAAGATTGATGACTATTTAGTTGATTTAGTCGAATATGCAAAATCAATAAATTGAAAAATTGATGACCAATCTGAATTCAAATATTACTAAGAAATCTGATGAAAATATTCTTATTACTGGTGCAACCGGATTTATTGGAAGCCACGTTGCAGACTACTTTTGTAAAAAAAATATGAAAATATTTTGCCTCGTAAAAAGAAGCAGCAATTTACAATTTATTAAACATTTACCCCAAAATTATATTTATGGAGATATTACCGATTTGGAACAATTAGAAAAGAATTTTGAAAATATTGATTACGTCATCCATTTAGCAGCGTTTGTAAAAGACTGGGGAGATTATAATGACTTTTACGATATTAATGTAACCGGCACATTAAACGTATTAAAAGCCTGCAAAACCAATAACATTAAAAACATTATCCTAACCGGGTCTATCTCCAGTTATGGTGAGGAAAATTCTTTTGAATTTAAGAATGAAAAATACCCATACAATTCTCATTACAAATATTTTTTAGATAAATTATTCCCATGTAAAATGAATTTCTACAGAGATAGTAAGGCGGATTGTACAAAAGAAGCCATTAAATATGCTGAGAAAAATGATCTTAATCTAACAATTATTGAACCTTGCTGGGTATATGGAGAAAGGGAATTTAATACCGGATTCTATTCATATCTGAAAACTGTAAAGAATAGAATTCCCTTCTTTCCGGGGAGTAAGAAAAACAATTTCCACGTCATTTATTCAGCAGATCTGGCTCGCGCCTATTTTCTTGCCTTTAAGAAAAAACTACATGGTGTTACCAGGATTATTATCGGTAACGAAAAAATTGAAAAAATGGATCATATATATTCCATTTTTTGTAATGAAACAGGAGTTCCAAAGCCACATAATATTCCTAAGTTTTTGATCTATCCTTTAGGATTCATAGTGGAACTATTCTATTCTATATTCGTAATAAAAAAACCACCTTTACTTACACGAGGAAGGGTCAACATGTTTTACGATAACATTCAATACTCAACCGAGAATGCAAAGAAAATACTCTCATTCACAAGCGAATACAGCTTACAGGCAGGAATTAAAAAAACAGTGAGATGGTATAAGGAACAAAATCTAATTTGAAGCTTATGGAAGCTATTAAGATTAAAAACTATACAGGTTTTCAGAAAGAATTAGTAGTATTAAAAATAAAACTAGTTGCTTTTATTTATTTCACCGGACAACTGTTCCAGGGAGCAATATTAATAAAGCATTATGTGCATGTTCTGAAACGACTATTGTTCTTTCTAAAAAAAATGAAACACAATAAGTTTGTAAAGATTGGCAAGCGCACAAAAATCAATCTGTATGTTCCAGGGTTTCCTTCGCTTGCATTTTTTAAGGCCTGTAGTAAGGTGCTTGAATTTGAAAAAAAAATGCCTTGTATTAGCACCTTAATTTCAATCACTTCTGCTTGCCGATATAAGTGCCCGCATTGTTACCAAAAATTTGACAAGGGTAAAGACGTAGATATTAATACATTAATAACGGTTATAAAAAAACTTCAGGATAAAGGAATTGCATTTTTTAATGTGGAAGGAGGTGAGCCTTTTCTGGTATTTGACAGGCTGGAAAAAGTATGTAATGCGATTGATTAACGATCCGAAATTCTTATAAATTCAACTGGAGATGGAATTACTTACAAAAGATTGCTTGAATTAAAGAAGCACAAGAACTTATTAGGAATAATGTTCTCCCTTCATAGCAAAACTCAGGAAGAGTTAAATCAATTTATGGGAAATGATAACGCCTGGGAAAATATGGCTAATGGAATTCACTTATGCCATGAAGTTGGCATTCCTGTAACTTTTAATACCTGTTTGTTAAAGAACGACTTTTATAATGGCTCCTTTGAAGAAATTATGGATGTATCTAAGAATTTTAATGGTTCGATATTACAGCTAATTAAACCTAAACCTGCCGGTGGATGGTTAAAAACAAATATTGAAGAATTCTCAAAAGAAGATGAAGAATATATACTTGGAAAAGTTGATAAATACAATCTTGAAAAAGAGTACAAGGAATATCCATTTATTTCCCCAATGATTAGAGAAGAGTCTGATTCAATGTTTGGGTGCACCGCCGGTGGCACAGATCGGTTTTATATTAATGCAAAGGGTGATTTACAACCTTGTGAATTCCTGAATATCTCATTTGGAAACATCCAGGATAATGATTTCGATGAAATCTATAACAAAATGAGAGAGGTATTTAAAGAGCCTTCTTCTTGTATCCTTTGCGAGAAATATGCACGCAAAATATATGAGCTAAAGAAAAAAAATAAACTACTAACCCTACCCTTAACTCCCGAGGTATCTGAAGAAATATATTCAAATTGGGAAAGGAAAGGGAAAGTTGAATTCTATGAAAAATTGAATAAAATGTAAATTTCATTAAAACTATTTATGCGAAAACAGATGACAATGAAACTAACAATAAATTTCCTAAAGGCTTATGTTAAGTCAATGCGCCTTTATTACGCATTTGTTACCGGAATTTCGGGCTGGTTAGGAATAGCATATTACCAGTATATTGCCGATGAAAATTACTTCAATCCGCAATCGGGTTTTATTCAAACACTGCAAGAACCCACACCTTTATCAAAAAAAATAGTAATTATTGTGATACTGTTTCTTGCCTGGGGAGTAAATCAGATTATAAACGATTATCTGGGTTTAAAAGAAGACCGAGTAAATGCGCCAGACCGACCCATGGTTACAGGCGAATTGAAGCCAAGGAGTGCAATCACTTTTTCCATAATTCTACTAACCGGCAATTTGTTTATTACCTGGTTCTATCTTGAACCAATTGCAGTAGTTCCATTAATTGTTGGTATTGGATTAAATGTTCTTTATGAGGAGGCAAAAGGGTATGGCATCTGGGGAAATATTGTTTTTGGAGTTATGATTGCCATGTGTGGATTATTTGGCTGCTGGGCTGCAGGTCCAACAGACACGTATTTTACAAGAAGTACAATTAGTGCATTATTGTTTATTATGGTTACTAATGGATTAATGACTTATTACACTTATTTTAAAGATGCCACCGGAGATAAGCTTGCCGGTAAAAATACAATCGTGGTAAAATATGGTCTGGAAAAAAACAGGTATATAGCTATCTTTGCTTCCTTTCTTCCGGCAGTTCTTTTTATCACCGGCTATTTCGGATTTCATGCCTTTCAAATAGAGTTAAATAATATATTTATTATTCTGGGCTTACTTACCATTTTCCTGCAAATATGGACCGGTGTTCAATACTATCGAAATCCCAAAGGAGAATTAACCTATTACTCGCTGGCAACAAATATAAGAGCCTGTACCTGTGCACAAACTGCAATTATAGCACTGTTTAATCCTGAACTTGGAATGATCTTGTTTATTATCACATATGTATTTGTGGGTTTTCTTTTCAACCTAAATACAAATATTAAAGTATAGAAAAACATACGAATGGAGTTGTTTGAGAAAGCAAATATTGGAACATGCGAATTAAATAATAGAATTATTCGTTCAGCAACATTTGAGGGCATGTGTGACGATAATGGTATTCCTACCAAAACTTATTTGTCTTACTATAACGAATTAGCAAAAAACCATATTGGAGGAATAATAACAGGATTTACTTACATATCAAATGAGGGGAAAGCAATGCAACCCGGTCAGGCAGGAATTTACTCGGAAAAATTAATACCACAATTTAAAAAGGTTTGCTCGGAGGTACATAAAAGAGGAAGTAAAATTTTCATGCAATTAGCTCATACCGGCCGACAAACCAGAATAAAGGAAACAAAAGAACAGCCGGTTGGAGTTTCCAGAAAGAGATCTTTCTATTTTAGAGGAAAACCAAAAAAACTCCAAATTCATAAAATATATCAGATAATAGAGAAATTTGGGGATAGTGCATCCTATGCTCAAAGCGCAGGATTTGATGGTGTTCAATTGCATGCAGCTCATGGATATTTGATACATCAGTTCATCTTATCAAAGATAAATAACAGACTTGATGAGTTTGGTATTAATCCAAATACAAAGATTGGAACAAAATTTCTTGATCTAATAATCGATAATATACGAC
>JABMPI010000511.1 GCA_013203755.1 Bacteroidota bacterium | reverse complement strand
TTTCAGAAAAAAAAATAATTTTAGGCAACTAACTTATACTGAATTATGAACAGGAATGAAATTATAGCTTTAAAAAACGAAGCAGAAAAACATCTAAAAACTGAACTTTTACCGTTCTGGACAAGCAGAATGATTGACGAAACCAATGGCGGTTTTATTACTCATTTTGATGAGGATGGAAAAGATACCGGCGAAAATGAAAAATCGTTGATTGCTCAAACCCGCTGTTTATATACAATTGCATCGGCGCACAGAGCCGGTTATGGCGAAGGAAAATATGCTGCCATGGCAAAACATGGTGCCGATTTTCTAATCGACAAAATGTGGGACGAAGAGCATGGTGGATTTTATTGGATGTTAGATCGTGCAGGAAATGTAATCAACGATCAGAAAATTATATACGGACACAGTTTCGCAATCTACTCTTTAAGCGAATATACTTTAGCAACCGGAGATCAACGGGGTATTGAATATGCAGGGAAGGTTTTTGACATGATTCAGAAATACTGTGTGGATTCGATGTACGGTGGTTATTGGGAGATGTTCCAACGCGACTGGACACTATGTGGCCATGGAAGTGCTGGTGGAGACCGTAAAACGCTGGATGTTCACATGCACCTTATGGAAGCTTTTACAACGCTTTATGAGTGCTCTGGTAAAGAAGTGCATAAACGAAAACTATTGGAAGATATCGATCTTTTAAATAATCGAATTAATCACCCAAAATATAAAACAGGTATTCCACAGTTTTATAAAGACTGGTCGATTGCACCTCAAATTAAATTCGATATTATTTGGGGATGGGATAGATTTTCGGATGAAGGTGAAAAAGGAAATGCCACCGACAATACTTGTTACGGACACAATTGCGAATTTGCCTGGTTGTTAATTCATTCATTAAAAATATTAAAAGTCGATCCGAATACTTATGCCGATGTGTTTAAGATTATTTTTGATCATACTATTAACAATGGTATCGACTATGAATTGGGTGGCGTTTATGTGGAAGGACCGCACTCGGGTGGCGTTTCTGATAAGGAAAAAGAGTTCTGGCAGCAAGCTGAAGTTCTGATAGGTTTATTGGATGGAGTACTTCTTTTTGGCGACAAAAAATACTGGGAAGCGTACAAAAATGTGCATCGTTTTGTATTCGATAAAGTTGTAAACAAAGGAGTAGGCGAGTGGTATGCTTTACTTACCCGCAAAGGCGAACCCATTTGGACACACATGGGACATTCGTGGAAAATCAATTATCATACAGTAAGATCCATGATTCAGAGTATTGAACGATTGGATGCGTTGCTAAAGGGATTGGATTAATGTAAAAAAATAAAATTTCCAATAATGAATATTCAATATCCAATTTTCAAGATATCTGATCTCTTCTTTATTTGAACATTTTACATTGATTATTGGATATTGGTTATTTTATAATTTAGTGAAAAACCTCCAATGTAATATTGAATTAGAATAATACTAACATAGTAAATATGAACTTATCGCTTACTACTTTGGACTGGATTGTCTTAACCGTTGTAATGGTTGGAAGCCTTTCGTTTGGCTTGTACATGGCATACGCCAAAAAAGCAGGTAAAGACAGCACCAGTTTTTTTCTGGGCGGAAGAAATATGAAATGGCCGGTAATTGGTGCATCGCTTTTTGCAACTAATATTGGTGCAGAGCATTTGGTAGGTTTGTCCGGCGATTCGTATCGTTACGGTTTATCTGCTGGTTCGGTGGAATTAACCTGTGCAATAACTTTGGGTTTTGCCTGTGCAATTCTGTTTCCCTACTACATGAAAAATAAAATTTACACTATTCCTGAGTTTCTTGAAATTAGGTTCAACAGAAATGCAAGAACATTTTTTTCAGGATTAATGCTGGTAATAAGTGTAATGACAAAATTGGCTTTTACCCTTTTTGCCGGAGCATTGGTTTTAAACAGCATTTTGGGCTGGGACGTAATGACCACCGTATTATATATTGGAATTGCAGTAGCTATTTTTACAATGGTTGGTGGGTTTACTGCCGTTGCCTACTCCGATGTTATTCAGGTTGTTCTTATGCTTGGCGGTGCAGTTGTTATGCTGGTTATTGGTTTAGATAAAGTTGATGGCTGGAGCGGTTTAATGGAAAAGGTGCCTGAGATGATGAAAATTTCTGCGCCGTACGACGATCCGGTTTATCCGTTTTGGGGAATTTTGGCCACTGCTTTTTATGCAGGTATTTTTTATTGGGGTATCGATCAGGTTAATGTGCAGCGTGTTCTTTCTGCCCCGAATTTAAAACAGGCCCGTTGGGGAGCAATGTTTGCAGTTTTATTAAAACTTTTACCCATATTTATTTTTGCATTGCCAGGTGTTATTGCTTTTGCTTTGTTTCCAGACGAATTACAAGGCGAAGAAACCAAACAAACATTTGTATTGCTGCTAAATAAACTTCTGCCAAGCGGTTTGCGCGGATTAATGCTGGCTTCGTTAATGGCGGCATTAATTACATCTTTAATAGCTGTACTAAATTCAG
>JABMPI010000048.1 GCA_013203755.1 Bacteroidota bacterium | reverse complement strand
TGAGATGAAACGAGCATGTAAAATTTCTTGCACACGACTTGTCCCGCATTTTAATAGGGAGGATGATTATTATAAGCGAGTTCCATATAATGCCATAAGAAATAAACAATTATAATCATATGAAAGTTCGAGATAGTGGAATGCCAGTGGAAAATGTTTGGAGTGAATTTCATAATGTTAATTTGATTTTGTCTGAAATGCTTATCAATTCAGAAATTAACGATTTAGTTGAGATTGGTTTTGGATACGGCACTTTTACAATTCCTGCAGCAAAACAAATTAAGGGCAATTTATATGCTTTTGATATTGAAAAAAAGATGCTTGATGTAGTAAGTCAAAAGCTTTCTGATGGGCAAATTAATAATGTTATCGTTGAACAAAGAGATGTATTGGAACAAACAACAGGATTAGCAGATAACTCGGTTGATTATGTGATGTTGTTTAATATCCTGCACAACGAAACTCCCGAATTGTTTTTTACTGAAATACATCGCATTCTAAAACCTAATGGAAGGTTTGGAATAATGCATTGGCGAAGTGATGTTTCAACACCTCGTGGGCCAGATTTATTAATTAGACCAACACCAAATCAAATTTTAGGCTGGGTTGACAAACAAAAATTTTATACAGAAAAAGATTCGTTTATTATGGAACCTTATCATTTTGGATTGATTTTGTCAAAGCGGCTTTAATAAAAGAATACATCGTTGTTTGTCGCGGGGGTACTTATATTCTCCCATAAATTCTAGGGGAGATGTCATCCGTCAATTGACGGAAGGCAGAGGAGAAAAATATAATCCGTTAACCCATTGTTGTTTTTATTTTTACTTTTGAATTTTAAGAATCAATAAATACTTACCATGAAACGAAATTTTTCTTTACTAGTTATTACTCTATTGTCAGTTTTAACGTTTTTCGCACAAGCGCAAGAACGTCCAGCGCCACAACCAGCTCCTGAAACAGGCGAGTTGTTTAAAGTAGGAATGGCAGGATATACATTTGTTAAATTCGATATTGATAAAACGTTGGAGACCATGCAGCGAACTGATGTACATTATTTATGTATTAAAGACTTTCATTTACCGGTTAAAAGTACCGATGAGGAAATTGCAGCCTTTCATGCAAAACTGAAGGAATATGATGTTACGGGTTATGCTGTTGGTCCGCTATATATGAAGACAGAAGCGGATGTAGACAAGTTCTTTGACTATGCAAAACGTGTTGGGGTAAAAACAATTGTTGGTGTTCCGGGCTACGAACTTTTACCTTATGTAGATAAAAAGGTTAAGGAGTACGGAATTAATTATGCAATTCATTTACATGGTCCCGATATTGAAATTTATCAGGATGCAGATGCAGTTTGGGAAAAAACAAAAGATTTGGATCCTCGAATGGGAATGTGTTTAGACGTTGGACATGATACTCGTAACGGGAAAGACCCTGTTGCCGATTTATTAAAATACCACACCCGCGTTTTCGACATTCATATTAAAGATGTAACCGGTGATACTAAATTGGGATATTCGGTTGAAGTTGGGCGTGGAATTATTGATTTTCCGGCGTTTGTGAAAGCACTTCGTAAAGTTGGATACACAGGTGTTTGTAGTTTGGAACACGAAAGAAATATGGATAATCCTTTTTTGGGAATTGCGGAATCTATTGGTTATTTCAGAGGGGTAATTGCAACTACAAAATAAGGGTCCGTAAAGAAAATGATGTCAACTTATTTTTGTTTAAGACTTGGCAGAAAAATTTAAAATACAAAAAGGCAACCATCTGTTGCCTTTTTTTGAATGTGCGTCTTTCTTTGGTGCAAAATATTTATTATCAATCCAGCACTTTAGTCTAACCATACAATTTACAAATAAATATTGAGATTTTATATGAAATAACTTAACGTAATTGTTAATTTATTATTAATTAATCTATTGATTGTCAGTGTTTAATAAAACTAATTTTATGTTATGCCGTTTTATTAAACTACAATTTGTCATAGTCAAACCGATCTTTTTCGACGACTAATGTCATTATTTTAAGTGATTTTTTTACAGAAGTTGAGGTGTTAGAATTTATATTATGGTGAATTGGTGAAAGATGATTGATAAAAAAACCTTTGACTCGTGTCAAAGGTTTTTTTATCAATTATTTTAAAATAATAATTATTCGCCAATTCTCCAACGTACATTAATGCCAAATCCATTTGCGTGTAAATCTGTTTCTTCAATTATGCTTAAAGTAGGACGCCAATCTATACCAATTGCTATTGGCACAGCGGCAAATTTATATTCCAATCCTATTTCACCTGCGGCTCCAAACCAAAAAGGGTCATCAATTTGAATATATGGCCCCACACCAACATACCAATTAAAAGCTTCTTCGCCCAGTGGTTTATACAAAAAATCCCAAAGTACATCAATCCCAACTCCATCGCCAAAAGATAAATCAGCATGAATACGGTTAAAGTCACCAGTGCTAAAAACTCCATCAATAGCTATCGGTCCGGCAGATACATCACCAAAACGAATACCAATTTCTTGTGCATTACTAAACGAATATGATGCAACAACTAACGCCACAATCAATAAATTTTTTTTCATAAATTTAAATTTTTGTTTGAAATAATAAACTAAATAATAACTTGTTTTTTGTGCAAAAACTTAGTTAAAAACTAATTTAATACTACTAACAAAGGTAGCAAAATATACTTTTTAAAAGAGTTGGTAATTGAACGATTATTAAATAGTAACGATTATTTTTAGATTATAGAAATGAATTTATCTGGATTGAAATTAGAAATTTTTAGAATGGAATTTTCATCTTTATTTATTTGAACTTGTGAAAGAAGTTTATTTAATATCCTATCCTCGTAAATTTGCCTTCTGGGAAAAGGATTTCAAATAAAATGTTTATTATTTTGGCACTTAATAAAATTTTTAGATGTATTGGTTACTTAAACAAGTCGATGCGATTAAACGGTTAAATGATTAAGTAATAGGAATATTTTATTGTCGTATTCCTCACCCCCAACCCCCTAAAGGGGGTAATCGCTACTTGTTGAAGTTGTTACATTTGAATGGACAGTAAGTTAAGGTATAATAATCAATAAAATTAT
>JABMPI010000510.1 GCA_013203755.1 Bacteroidota bacterium | reverse complement strand
ATTTAAGTTCCACCTAATTTAATTATAATTTTGCATATTCGTCTGCCAGTTTGTTAATTTGTTCGTCAGTTAAATTTTCGGCTGCCACAACAAGCCTGTATTTAAAGGTTACAGACTCACCTTTTTTCAAACTAAAATTTAATTCATTTTCACCTTTAGAAAATATTTTTTGCCCCAGGGTATTTGCAGCAAACAAACCATAATCACGAGCGTGCCAGTAAGTTGGATACCCAATATTTGAAGGATGATCAATGATTACCAATGCTACTTGTTCACCGTTAATTTCACTTGCGAGTTTCATCCAACGGCCGCGGGTTGCCCAAACTTCTTTACCTTCAATACCCTCGGCACTTCTGTAATTACCTTTTACAATGGTATTATCCATTTGCTGAACTTTAGTAACAATTCCATGTGAATCAACTAATTCTGATGGTTTATTTGAGGGAAGTTCAAGTTCGCGAGCTACCCGAATGCCAAACATTCCTTCTTTGTTGTCGGTAAATTTTACTTCATCAATTACTGCTTTTAAGGTTGTGATCCGGTCGATAATGTTCGCATTCTCAACTGCAATAAAATCAAAACCAGTTTGCTCCTCCAACATAAGTGTATTATCCGGCGATTTCCAAACTGCAGTGGTAAGCAGAGTTGCTTTCCCTTTTCCACTTACGGCTTTTTCAATGGATTGATGATAAATGGTTCCATAATCATGACTTTTTTCTGGTGAAATTGCTTCTGAATTATTCCAAAAATCCAATCCATTTACATCGCCATAATTTAACCAAATTCCAACATGGTGAGGATGATCAACACGATCACCATCTTTGTTTATCATTGGAAAACTGCGTGTAAGCATATTTCCGGCAGGAGAAATTACGGGCCATAAAACCGGTTTCATAATATTGTCGGGATAAATGTAGGAGGTAAAAAGTTTACCATCTACTAGTACATCAACCTTCTTCTCAGCTTCATTTACTTTTAAATCAACTGCTGTTTTATCTACACATTGACTAAATAATACCAAACTGCCAATTAGCATAGTCACTAACATTAAAAATCTATTCTTCATTTTTATACTGTTTTATTATACTTTATTAGGAACAACGTAATTGCTACGATAATTTCGTGAAAGCATTGCATCTGCCTCAGGATCGTTTACAAATTTCTCTGTTTCAGGATTAAAGTTTAATACTTTACCCGTGCGATAAGCAATATTTCCAAGATGTGCCAATCCTGATGAAAGGTGAGCTGTTTCCACAGGACCATTTAATATTGTTTTGTCGTGTTTACGAACTGCTTCAATAAAGTTAGCAAAGTGTCCGTCAGTACCACCTGCACCACGGTCAATACCTGACTCTGATTTTGCACCGTCGTCTCCTGATTTACCCGGTTCTCTGTTCTTTCCTAAATACGACTTATATTTATCGTAACCATCAACTACAATAATACCTTTATCTCCATAGAAAATATTACCAACTGTAGCACCTTCTTCAGTGTTTGTACACCATGGACGTACTTCAAATTGAATAATCTTATTTTCTTCAGGATAATTATAAATAGAAGTAAGTACTTCAGGTACTTCTTTGCAGTCGTCCCAAAGGAACTTACCACCCATCGATGTAATTTGAGTTGGAAGACCAACATCTAATCCCCACATACAAAGGTCAGTTTCGTGAATTCCCTGGTTACCTACATCACCGTTACCATAATCCCAGTGCCAGTGCCAGTTGTAGTGCACAAGATTTTCTGTAAACGGACGCATTGGAGCTGGTCCGGTCCAAAGATCGTAATCAACACCTTCCGGTACTGGAGAGAATCCTTTATTCCCGATATCTCCTCTCCAACGGAAAACAAGACCACGTGCCATGTAAACTCTTCCAATATAACCATCGCGCATTAACTGAATTGCCTCGTTAACAGCTGGCGAACTTCTTAACTGAACCCCGTGCTGTACAATACGATCGTATTTTTGTGCAGCCTCAACCATTTTACGGCCTTCAAAAATATTATGCGAACCTGGTTTTTCAACATAACAGTCTTTGCCTGCTTGGCAAGCCCAGATTACTGAAAGCGAATGCCAGTGATTTGGTGTTGCAATACTTACTACGTCGATGTCTTTATTGTCCATTACACGACGAAGGTCTTGTTCAATTGCGACTTCCTTCCCGTAAGTTTCTTTAAATTCACCGGCGCGTTTTTTTGCAATATTCAAATCTGGGTCGCACAATGTGGTAACCTGAACATTATCCTGAACCATTAATCCTTTAATGTGGCTCTTCCCTCTTCCGTTTACTCCTAATACAGCTGCATTAATGCGGTCGTTTGCACCAAATGCATGAGCAGGAATAATGGAAGGAATTGTAACTGCTGCCGCTACTGTAGCAGAATTCTTAATGAAATTTCTTCTTGATTGACTCATGATGCTTTTTTATTTGTTTAACTTAATTAAATCTTCTTATTAAAGGATTTTTACCTTTTTTTTAAATTAATTTAATTGAAATCAGTTGTTAATTTATATGACTTTTCCGTTAACGCGAACGATTTTTCTTGTTTAATAGTAAAGAATACGTTAATTTTACCGTTAACAACAATCATTATCAATTAGTTAATGACAAGTATTCATCAAATAAACCATAACCTTCAAAAAGTACAAAATAGCCAGTGCTTTTCTAAGTCTGTTGTGGTAAAAGAGCTATTTAAATACCTTGTTGAAAAATCAATAAATAGTGAGACTCCTAAGGAATTTGAAATAGCTTATGAAGTCTTTGGTAATTCGCAAAATAAAGGCAAGGAGAAAAACATTCGTATTTATGTTCACAACTTAAGAAAGAAACTTGATGAATATTATAAAAATGAAGGTGCCGTTGACCAAATTGTATTCTCTATACCCAAGGGGGGTTATAAAGTTCAAATTCATCGTAACAGAAAGATAATCAGGCGATCTCGAATAGCTTCATTAAGTCCTTACTTATTAGGATTAAGTCTCGTAGTTTTACTCTTAGCAACCATGGTTTTCACCTCAAGAGACCGTTCTTTAATAACACGCAGCTACATTTGGGAAGGCATTTACAATTCGCAGTACCCCTTGCTTATAATTCTGGGAGATCATTATTTCATTAATTCTATGAATGTATTGGGCTCGATGACTGCTACCCGTTTAACAAAAATAAATTCGGATGAAGAATTTAATGAAATGTTGGAAGCCAATCCGGGGGTAAAAGGTAGTTTTGAAAAAACAGAACAGACCTATATTAATAAACAAGCTCCTTTTGGACTTTATAAGGTAATGAGTTTTTTAGGTGGCGGTCATAACGAGGTTAATATGCGTTATTCAGGTAACCTGAAATGGGAACACCTGATTGCTACTAATACCATTTTTATTGGATCTTATAAAACACAAAACATTCTTAAACAAATTTTTGAAAAGATTGGTATCACCTATGTTGTTCCTGAATCTAAGCTATTATATACAGTAAAAGATTCTACTTCCGTTTATGATTCAAGCAACAATGATTTTCTTGATATAGAATATGCTACATTTATTTATTTTAAGACAAAAGATGAACGGATTGCCATGTCACTTATGTGCAAAACAGACATAGGAAATGTTGCTACAATAAAATATCTAAGTGAACCTGAAAATCTGAAAGAATTAAAAACACTTGTGACAGATTTTCCGACAGAAAATTTTAAGGCCGTATTTGAGGTAAGCGGAAATGACCAAACAGATTTTAAAATTCTTGTAAAAAGGATTGATCCAATCACATTGAATATGGATGAAATTTGGCCTTAGATTAGTAGTTTAATTAAAAATTAAATTTTTAATTGATTATAATTTTAATCAGTTTCATACTGTGGCGTGGCAATTTTATTTTTAATCCGATTTCGCCATCCTCTGTTTTTACTTTTGAAGATTTCGTCACAGATAAATCAGCGGCTTTTTGCAGACTTTTCAAATCGGCATCTTTTGAGGTTTTTGGAGAACCTTGTTTTTGCCACTCCCTGTAAGTATTATTGTTTTTGCGATCAAGGCTGTATTCTTCAATTGAACAATTTCCCTTTGCCATCCCGGATATTTTTATTTCAACATCATCATAAATTGATAAATCATCGTCCGTTTCATTGTAGTTATACACGATTAACTGAACTTCTTTATTGGATGATTTGGTTGCCAGAACACCATATCTACGACCAATTCTGGAGCCACTTACGTCAATTCGAGCTTCGCCCAACTGAGCCAGCATTTCGTAACCAGTTTGAATGGGTTTTGGAATGTTACCTGCAGTTGTCAAACCTCTATTTCCAAGAAAAAATCCATCCTTTTCTGCCTCCCAGGCACCTCCCCAGTAAAGTAACATCGATGTTGGGAAATCGTAATTGTCTTCAATGGCATACAAACAATCGACCATTTTCGCCAAAAACAGGGGCGATTCTTCGCTGTTGCGATAATGCAGATCTGGAAAATCGGCAACCGTTTTCTGAAAGTTAGACGACATTCCCCATTCATTGATATGAAACTCAACTCCTTTCAAAGTTTCATATTTTTCCAGTAAACGAGACACCCAAAGGACAGATTGTGAAAAACGCTGAACCTGAGGTTTAATAACGGGTTCTCCATTTAGCCAGCCACCGGAAAGGCCATAAATGTGGTAAGAGATAAAATCAATTCTCGTTCCTTTTTTGCCAGTAACATGGTTTGTTCCATTCACTACATGTTCAATAAAATTTTTCAGAAACCAGTCGTGATAACAGGCCGGGCCACCAACTTTTAGTTCTTGATCGACCGAAGTTATGGCGTCTACAAAAACATCGTATAATTTGTAAAATGTCTCAATATCAGATTGTTTCCATCCATCGGGTTCATTCCAAACTTCGAAATACCAGGTACGCACTTCTTCTGCACCAAACGTTTCTATCAGATTTTTTGTGAAAGCAGATAATAAATCGTGCCATTTATCCCAATCTTTGGGTCCTGCATTTTTAATTGACATTCCCTCATCGTTCCCTTCAGACGATCGTTTTTCATCTGAAGCCAATCCTCTTGGTAGGTAATCGCATTCCACCACCGGTTTTAAACCTCTTTTTACAAACTCACCATAAATTTTATTTACCCGGCTAAAATCGTAAACTGCATTTCCATTTTCATCTTCTGAATATACTTCAATACCTACTTCCAATCCTTCTCGAATGTGCTGGGTTAAAGTGTAATGATTTCGAAGATAGACACATGAGTTGGTCTCATCCATTCTGTCTAACAAAGCTTGTCCACTTGGTTTCTCTGAAAGATAATATAAAAGGTCGGTTCCCGCCGCTTTCCAGAATTGGGTGTTTTTACCAACAATTTTATTGGCATCTACTTTAAAAACATGGGGCTGTGCAAAAATTGTTGCTGAGTAAAAAAGTAATAATAAGGTAATCAAAGTGAATTTCATTTCAAGTTTATTTTAGATTAATAATATATACTTGCCTATCGCCTGTTGTAACTGAATTAAATCCAATCATATCTCCATTTGGACTCCAACGTGGATGTAAATCACACTGGGCATCTTTCCCATTATCTCTAAATGCGGTTGGATGGACAAATCTGCCTAAGGGTAAAATGGCTTCCGTTTTCATATCCATGAGGTAAAGTTTCTGTTCTTTTAATTCCTTACTTGGGTAAGTGTCGGTCACCATCCATTTTCCATCAGGCGAAAAGGTGCCGTGGCCATCGTAATCCAGAATACCATTGCCAAGTCGCCTGTAGTTTTGCTTT
Source organism: Bacteroidota bacterium (assembly GCA_013203755.1). Taxonomy (GTDB): domain Bacteria; phylum Bacteroidota; class Bacteroidia; order Bacteroidales; family Prolixibacteraceae; genus Draconibacterium. The sequence goes on along the minus strand of JABMPI010000510.1, from coordinate 1,831 downwards.
CCAATGGTAAAAAGTATATGGGCATTTTCCTTTGCCAAATATGTTCCTGTAATCATGAGTTCGTCCTCCGAAAGCCAGTCAAAATGTGAACCGCCCCAGCCATCGGGAAAACAAAGTTGTACATTTTTCCCATTACGGTCAACGGTAAACGATGTTGTATTTCTATTTGGAATAGCGCGTGACAACCAAAAAATACGTCCTCCATCACGGCTAAACAACACATGATTGAAGTACCCAATCCCCCCTTCCGGTACTTCAGGTACCTGATTTTTTACGTCGTAAATTGATACAAGAAGTTTGGCTTGGCCAGTTTCAAGATTGATAAGGAATAATCCTTCGTCTTTCGGAAATTGCACATCAAGTTTGGCATCCTGACCATCTCCACCATATCCATACGATTCACGTGTAGTGCGAAGTCGCGAGAAATTTATACTAATCGCTTCCTTTCCATTTGGTGAAACTGCAGCAATTGGGTAAGGGATTGTTTTAATTTTTTCCTTCTTATGAACATCCATAATTATAGAAACAAATTTTCCATCAACAAAATCGTTATAAATAATTTGTGAATTGGGATGGGTTCTCAACCAGTGTGCCATACAACCTTGTTGGAAATTCCATGCCCGAGTTTCGGCTAATGGGATAAATTCATTTGTTTGCAAATCAACCATGCCAAGAACCGCCGGGTCATTTTCTGTAGGCAACCGATATTTAATCGGTGTTTCTAAAACGGTTACAAACCGCTGATCTGCACTCCACGAGTTAATGCCGTAATAACTGGCAAACAAGTGTTGATTTGGACCGGAAGTTAAGGCTACCGGTTCAGAGATTTCGGGAAATAAAACGTCCGGATTCTTATCTTTTGCATTACAAGCAAGAATAAATATTGAAATAATTAAGACTGAATAGAATAATATTTCTCTTCTCATAATCATAAATTTAATTTACAAACCCTTATACGCCTCTAAAAACTCACAAAGTACTTCCACATTTTTATTAAAAAGAGCGCTGGATATCCTGTCTTCTAATCTGTATTCTCCGTTCCATCTTCGACCTTGTACTTCCTTTCGAAATTTATCCTCATGAACGATCCATCGCCCTAATTCATCTTGATCTTTTAGGATATACTGAACATTTGCAGCCCATTTTTTTATCGTAGTTGCAGGATCCGGTTTTGGTGTTTGGGCAACTTGTCCCATTGCCTGCTGATAGCGCAATTCAGCTGCATCCAAAGCAGATTTTATATCAGTTTCATAACCATAACCCGTGCGTCTTTCTAAAGAAAGTTCATCTACTGATTCAACACGAATACGATCCCGATCGTAATATAGTGGTTTATTAGTACCTATTTCAAGAAAACGTCCCCATTTTCCGTTGGGTAACTGGGAGGCTTTTAACCATCTGATTGCATCAGGAATAGGTTCCAGGTAACTACCATGACCTGTATGTTCATACAGATCAATAAGACTATTGATATTATTAACGCTGGCAGACGGACAAACCGAAGGAGGCTCAAATGTTCGGGCCCAGGCAGGTTGAAGATATTCGTTGTATTGCTGCGCCCATCCAGGTTGTGGAGGAGGCAATTGCGAAATCATCAGAAAACGCCCCACTTCTTGCATACTTTTTGAAATTTCATCATTTTCATAATATGTATCAGCTTCAATCATCACCCTGATGCAATCATTAATTCCCTGATCGTTGAAAGTGGCATAATCGTGGTAATTCCCCTGCCACGGATATTTGTGCGGCCAACCACCATTGTCCAGTTGGGATTTCTGCATCATATCAAGTGCTTTTTCTACTGCTTTGGTTAAAGCAGGACGATCGATTT
>JABMPI010000509.1 GCA_013203755.1 Bacteroidota bacterium | reverse complement strand
TTCCGGTACCTGGTACCGGAATAAAGTGTAACCTACTTAATTCGGTTACGCAGCAAGAGCGTAATTGTTATCGCCAATTGTGGTTTTGATTATTATTTTATACGGGTCAACAATCAAAACCCGACATGCTTACTTGTCCCTTCTACCCGCTGTCAAAACCAGTCAGCCCCATAGAAGTATTATCTAGTTGATAATCAGAACGTAATAAGGCATTGAGAAGTGCTGGGTAACAAACTGGTAACAAATGTGACTAATTTGTACACTTTCCATTGCCTTATTATTCGCAAAGATACACAAATTTTGATTTTTGCAGTATTTAACGATTTATAAAATGCAGTTGCATAACACTGCTTAATTGAACGCTTAGGCAACATCTAAAGGAAGTAGATGAAACAGGCAAAAGGAAACGGAATAAATGGAATGGTGCGCTGGTTTGTGCGTTTATGCCGTCTTTTGCAACCAGCAGGGCTTGTCTGGTTTAAATTTGAAACATCTTCGTTGAAGATTTGGGAAAAACACTACTTATACAATTGAAGAAAAAAGTCACAGCTTGAAAGAGATTTGTACTAAAGGTTCGTATTTGTATCTAGTTGAACTAAAAAAAAGGTTCAAATAAGTCTCCCTTTTGAATTAATTGCCCCGATTCATTAAAGATATAATGAGCGTGCACGGTAGTTTTATTTGAATATTTCCACTGAATTTTTTCGCCTTTCAAAACTTTACCATCAACAAGTTTTGCTTTATAGCTTATTTGGTTGATCTCTTTTAGTTTGCCATTGACAAAACTGGGATTGATAAAGTAGGTAGTTTGGTAATCCAGTCATACTTTATTTTCATTTTCCTGAGCAAATACCAGAGTAATGGAGAGAATTAATGCAATTGTGAATGTTATTTTTTTCATTTTTATTGGGTTAAAATATTTTTTGAATCCAGGTTGTTTCATTAAAGCAACCTGATCGGCTACTATCCAATGGACCTTGCCAACACAGTTTTTTTCTTTTAGTAAGGAAAAACAATGTGGCAATGTATTTCTTTTTAGTAATCCACTTTAACATAGTCGGTACAATGCATACCATCAAATCCTTCTGCCATTGAATCGAATTTTTCCCATATTGATTTTTTACCTTCCATTACTTTTTTAAATTCTTCTGAGAATCCATCACCAGATAGCGGATAAATCCTATTCCGATCTTTAACAGTTGGAAATGTAATAAATATGGCATATTGCCCCATTCGGTTACCTACATATCCTTTTGCCAAAAATAAATCCTGTCCTTTCATTTGCCGATAAAGGGGTGCGATTTCATTCATTACAAAATCCTTAAATTCTTTTTCATTAACACCAGGTTTAATGCTTAATTCATGAATGGAGAAAACTTTCAAATCAGAAGCCTTCTCTTTTTCTACTTTATTAATAAATCCACTCAATATTAATAATACCAATACCATTGAAATACCGATTATTTTTTTCATATCGTTTCATTTTAGTTTATTTGTTGATACTTGGTGTAATATCTTCAGAAAACCAGGTGTTCCAGTTGACTTTCCTTCATAACATCCATCATCGTCCAGAAATGGATGTCACCTGCAGTCAGTTTGAATATCTCGTTATAGGCTTCCAGGTTTTCACCGGCGATATCATCCAGAAATTTCCGTTCTTCATGTATTCTGTGTTTTAAGACCGGATCATCTATAAACTCTATTTCACCTTTTATGCGCATGGTTTTGGCATGTGCCAACTCTGCCGGATTGTTATAAAAACATACTTCCACAAGCGGATTCTTTTGCAGTTGTTTAAACATTTCCTTTGGGGAAAAGGTTCCAAAATAGAAACCAGATTCATCGGCAAAAAAGAGTAACATACCTCTTACATGAGGTTGATTGTTTTCGCTTGTAGCTAAAAAACATACCGGATTGGCTGAAGCAAAATCAACGTATTCTTTAATATTCATGATAATTATTTTTTATATGATGATGTATCTAATACATTATGGCAGGCAATTTCCCATTTTCCATTTTCCTTTTCAAAAAACAGGGTTTCAATTCCGGTCCTTTTATCAATTACTTGTCCGCTTTCGATTGTTTCCCAAACCACATTAATTACTGCCCACGCTGTTTTAGGAAAGATTTTCAGTTCAATAAAGTCTGTTGTTATTTTTTGATCAGGAAACTTTGTTTCACTGTCTTCCCACCAGCTTTTTACTAATTTTTCCTGAGCAGAGAATCCATGATTAAGCATATTGCCATTTGCATCAGCGTAAATCCATATGTATGTTGGATCATTCACAACATTCATTTTCATCAACTCCATATTTTTATCTTCGTATCCTTTCTTTTCTGCTTCAACCGTAGCGAGAATGGCTGCTTTCTCTTTTTCGAAATTTATTTTCTTTTGACCATAAATTCCTGTAATTATGAAAATTGCCAAAAGTGTGAGACAATACTTTTTCATGATAATTGATTTTTTGTTTATGCATAATTATTTAGAGACGCCAAGCTGTTCCATTAAAGCAACCTGATCTGCAATCATCCAATGGTCTACTATTATCCCTTTATCCATAATGTATCCAATGGCAAAGGGGAAATCAACCATTTTATAGGTTGGCGGAATTCCATTTAATTCGCCTTCGTGTTTTCCTTTTACCCTTGCCAGAACAATAACACGGTTTCCTTCGGCAGTAACTTCATCGGCCAATAATTCATAATTTGGGAAAATAGTGTCGAAAAACTGAATATGATGCTTGAGTTCATCATCATTCATGTATCTATCAATTAGTTCATCGGTTTTTTTTACTCCGCTTATTGCGTTAAAATACTCCAATACAAATTGTTTGTTCTTTTTTAGATCATCCATGGTTTTTTTATGTAAAGGTATGACTGAAAGTTGTTTGAATGTTAGCCTGAATATCCCAAAAATTTGATTCTATGTTTCTTTTTTGAGAAAAGAAGGATTAATTCCAAACTGATCGTGAAATGCCCGGGTAAAATGGCTGTGGCTGGCAAAACCCACTTTTAACACAACTTCTCCAACATTCATATTTGTATTTTGAAGAAATTCCTTTGCCTTTTGTAAACGAACAAATTGTATGTATTGTGCAGGTGGTAAATGAGTCAGGGTTTTGAGTTTTCGGTATAATTGAGTTCTGCTAAGTGCCATTCCTTTACACAAACAATCGGTATTAAAATCTTCGTTACTAAGGTTGGTTAAAATCAAAGCATTTAATTTTTGTAAGAAAATACCTTTAGTATGACTTTTTAAAGCCGCAGCTCTTTCCAAGTTTTCTATGTTGGCGAAATGTGAGCGAAGCCGTTTTCTTATTTCGGCATAGTACTGAGGAATACCATGGTTTTTAATTTTTAGGGGAGAATGATGTTCATTTGGATTATTGCCGGGTTTGAAAGGAATTTTAAGTTTAAATACCGTCCCATTGTTTTCAATTGGCAAGACCGAAACTTTATTTTTAAGACCAGACGTAATTTCACTCAATCTGCTTAGGTTAGCTCCATTATTCCTTAATTCAATTATTAAATTATGTGTTTTTCCTTCAATAACTCTGCATAAACTAAGTTCAACAGTAAATGTCATCGGTGTAAATGAAATAACATTGCATAGAAGTATGGTTAGGTCCCTAATAATCTCTTCCGGGTGGTAATCGACAACAAGTTTGTTAATTTCTGGTTCAAACTTTAAGTTTACTTGGTTTGATTCTGCATAGGGGCGGATAGCCTGAACCACTCCTGTAAATAGTGGAATTATATTTGAACTGGTTTGAAATTTCATTGATTCAGAACCATTTGAATTATTGTATAATAGTTTTTTATATTTAATACATAAGTTTCAACATATCCGGTATTTAATTATTCAGATCATAAACATTAAATTTAATGTTTTTTATGCAAATTTCATCTATTTTAATCCGTTATCTGTTTATAATATGAACCCTATCAGTATATGCAATACGGGATATTGTCAAATGTAGCACTTCCATACCTCAAACATGTTTTTAAGAATAACTATTCTGAATACAAGGTTTTTCAAAGGTTTTCTTTTTTAGTTGGTAAACCGTCTCACAAACCAGTAAAAATACAGCAGAAAACCTGTAAGTTGATGTATGTATTGCAATGTCATAAACATAACTTTTTTGGTTGTTATTTCGTAATTGTATGTAAACCAAAAATTAACCCTTATGGAAATCAAAAGAATAGCCGCTCTTATATTCATACTAGGTCAATCTTTAATATGCATTTCTCAGAATAGTCTCGATATTTTGAATCTGTCAGCTCGGTATGGTTTCCCACAGTCCTATGAGGATACTTATAATGGCACTGCATCCGAGATTGGTACTTTCCTGAATCTAACTGTGCCAATACCAATATCTGAAAATACAATTTGGTATAACAGTCTCAATCACTTCTTTTTTAATGTTGACGGAGATCCAGCAATTCCTGATGGAGAAATTAATCCTATAAACCTTCAAGGTTTTATACTTCGTACAGGACTTTATCAGAAATTTGGAGATGGTAAAGGAATACAATTACTCTTTGCACCAAGATTAATGTCCGACTTTAAAAATGTTGATGGTAACAGCATTCAGCTGGGAGGTGTGTTTATGTATGAAAATGTATTCAATAAAGATCTTTCAATGAGTTTTGGGGCTATGTACAATCAGGAGCTCTTTGGACCTTATGTTGTTCCAATTGTAAATTTGTACTGGCAACTATCAGAAAAGTGGATAATAAAAGGAATGTTGCCTATTACATTGAAAATAAACTACAAAGCAAGTGAAAATTTAACGATAGGATTTAGTCATTTTGGTCTTATGACCTCATACTACTTAGGAGATCCACAATATGAAGGTGATTATATTGAGAGACAAAGTGTAGATCCTGCATTGTTTGCACGGCTTAAACTATCTGGCAATTTCTATCTGGAGGGGAAAGTGGGTAGAACGTTTGGGCGAAGTTATACTCAGTATGCCAGCGATCAGAAAGTGGATTTCAGTCTTCCATTAGTAGGATTTGGTGATGACAGAATTGCGAAAAATACAACTTTTAAAGATGGTTTTTTTATTGATGTGGGTATTGTGTATAGTATTAAACTGAATGAATAAATTTGATTTTTCTTAACCAGTTTCTTCATTGGTGAATGAATAAGGATCACATTCAGCTTTCTGAACACTACCATCAATCTCCTGACCGATTAAGCTTTCACAAGTCTTGTCATCAAAGGTTGATGGAATTGATGCCTTCTTTGCAATGGCGTAAAATAAGCCTGTTTCTTGCGATTTAACAAGTTCAACACTGCCTTGTACAATTAATGCATTAAAAGGATCTCCTTCAGCATTCATGCGTACTTTAAAACCAATAATTCGTACCATAATTTCTAATTTTTAAGATTAATAATTTTGGATTACCCAATTTGTTTGGATTCAATAGATCCGGGGATATCTCCATTTTTGAGGAAAGGTGAGGGTAGCTTAGGATAGCAAGCCTAGGCTCTTAACCGACCAGAATAATTCAATATTTCATCTGACCTCAAAAAGTTTCTGATATAAAAGGACGGGAGGTACCTTTATTGATAAACTAATTGGGGGGGGTATCTTCAGAGAAGTAGTATATATCAAGCTTGTTTTCGAGCAAAAATTATATAAAATATATTTGATTATACTCTCTGAAATGGCAATTAAGTTTATAATTATATTATATGAAATAGATGGTTCAACTCGTTTCCAATGTTATTCTTAATTATTGTCGTTCAGTTTTTTACAGTTCAAAAGTGTATCTAGGTGAACCTTTTTGCATTATTCATAGAGCCAATCAGGAGCATCCTTAATTCGCTTTTGTTTCATCTTAAAATCTTTGCAAATTTCAGATAATTCAGCCTTTATTATCTTCCTTATATTGGGCTGAAACCTTACTTTGTGTCGGCGCAAATAAGCCAACATTTCTTTCGTTCCACTATCTATTCTAATATTCAGCATTTTACATATATTTGTAAGACAAAAAGTAAATATACAACAACGTTAGGTTTCATGTTGGAAAGGCAACTAATTACCTATTTTTTCATCTAACTAAAAAACAAATGAAATGAAAACAATAAAATTATTTTTTTGAGGTGTATACTTAGTTACTAACTTTAATTTGCAAATATGCTACATGTGGCTTTGCTACCATTCTTTCAGCAAGTTTGTGAAAAATTGAATCTTTGAAGATCGAACGGTTAATCC
>JABMPI010000508.1 GCA_013203755.1 Bacteroidota bacterium | reverse complement strand
TTCAAAATCTTCATCCTCCTTTTCATAAAAAATCACTCCCCAATCATCGGGCGCTTCAACTCCTAATTTTTCTCCATCTGGCATATTGCCTGCTTTTAGCAACTCTTCCTGAGGATCCATTCCATTTTTATAAAATGTGCCATACTCACCATAAATACTAAAGTGTGGCCCAGCATTTTTAACTAAATAAGAACATTTTAAAATTGCCGTAAATCCTTCATACTCCAACCTAATATCATAGTAATCAGTAACTATTCCCGCGGTTCTTACAATTTTTAAATTTGCAAAAACCGAAACAGGTTTTCCAAATAATACATACGCCTGGTCTACCGTATGAGATCCTAAATTATATAGAACGCCAGCATATTCATTTCCCTCCTCTTTCCATGTATCGGGTGTTATAAAAGTTCTATATCGATCGAAATGCGATTCAAACTCAATTAATCTTCCCAATTTATTTTCACTCAAAACTTTTTGAACAGTTAGGAAATCGCCATCCCAACGTCGGTTTTGGTAAACAGTTAAAAGCACATTATTATCTTTTGCCAATTTAACTAACTCCTCTGCTTCACTACTTTTCTGAGTTATTGGTTTTTCTACCACAACATGCTTCCCTGCATTAATTGCCCTTTTTACCATATCGTAATGAAAAGCATCGGGAGTGTTTACTACAACCAGTTCAATTTCAGCATTTTCTAAAATTTCATCGAAGCCTCTAACAATTGTTGCTTTTGGAAACATTTCTTTCGAAAGATTTTTAGACCGTTCCAAAACTTGGACTACTTCAAAATCGGAACTTACTTTTAATGTTGGTCCATGAAACATCAGACCTGACATCCCAAAAGAGGCTAATGCGGTATTAATTGGCTTGTTCATTCTACTATTTTTTAATTTCTGTTTATAAAAATGCTAAAAAAGTTGCTGAATAACATATAAAATCAGATATTTTCTTTAACACATTTTGTTCAATTAAAGATTTTTTGATTGTAACTTTGAAATCACAAAACTAAGTGGCTGTACCAATATCCAAACAATGGAAAATTTCATTAATAACTACCTAAATAATCTCAGATGTTTTAATCCAGAATCCGGCGATTTTCCGGGCCCCGTAATAACTATTTCCAGACAAGCTGGCTGCTCGGCTCAACGTTTAGCAATTAAACTTTCTAAAATTTTAACCGGATACAGTTACATGTCGGAAACCAAAACCGATGCAGAATGGAAGTGTGTTGATAAAAAGCTTTTTGCCAAGGTTGTAAAAGAGATGACAAAAGGGATTGAAGAAGGCAATTTTAAAGATGCAGAAGAAGCTACAAGATTACTGACGGAAGTATCCAGTGCTTTTTCGAACGAAACTATTTATGATATTTCTGACGAGAAACTAATAAAAGTATTAAAAGGTGTAATCTGTAAACTTGCCAAACGAGGGCGACATATTATTGTTGGTCGGTCAGCCGGTGTTATTTTAAAGAATGTTTCCAATAAGTTAAACATTCGTTTAGAAGCTCCAGTTAAATGGAGAATTAATAGAATCATGCAAATCAAAGAATATAGTCAGGCAGAAGCAGCAACTTATATTACCAAAATGGATTTAAAACGTGATTCGTTTATTGAAAAAATAATTGGCAGAAAGGGGGAGAATAATGACTTTGATGTAATTTTCAATTATTCGATGCTGGAAGACGATCAGATAGTTGACGCGGTAGTGAATATTCTGAGAAGTAAAGAAATTATTACGCAAAATGGTGTTTTCTAAAAATACAACAGCAATTAACTATATTAAACGTACTGCCTTTTTCAAAATTGAACAAGACCATTTCTACAATTACAATCCATTTGAGAGTGTTGAAATGAATTTTAATTCCTTAAAAAAGGCAAGTTTTATTTCATGTAAATTATTAATCTCATCTTATTTAGAACCTTCTTTTGAGAAGATTTTTTTTGTATAATACCATTCGTAACCCCCTAAACCTCATATATTAAGTAGTTTTATTCATAAAAACGATAATTAAATAAAAAAACAAGTATAATTTATAGATTATCTGATAAATAGTGCTTTAATTTGCATAAGAAGTTTAAACGTTTTGCTTTTGATTACCAAGCAAGTAGATTTTTCGGTAAGGTAATTTTCTAAAAGTACAGACCCTTCCATTTAATTTATTGTTTTTTTAATTTTATTTGTTCCAATTTTTATGAATTTATTTGTTGCAAAGTTAAGTTCATCTACAACTAGTGATGACTTACAAGAAATCTTCTCGGTGTACGGAGAAGTAACATCTGCCAAAGTAGTTATTGACAGAGAAACTGGTAACTCAAAAGGTTTTGGTTTTGTTGAAATGCCAAACGACGACGAAGGTAAAACTGCTATTTCTACCTTAAACGAAAGCGAAGTAGATGGTAAAGAAATTGTAGTAAAAGAAGCTAATCCCCGCGAAGAACGTCCGCGCAGAGACAATCGCGGTGGCGGTGGTTATGGCGGCGGCGGCGGTTACAAT
>JABMPI010000507.1 GCA_013203755.1 Bacteroidota bacterium | reverse complement strand
CTGTTGGTAACCTTGATAAACGTGGAGTTGGAGATGTTTGGACTATGACAAAGGATGAGTTCAATGCCAGTAGCAAAGGGAAACGAATTTATTATAAAATGTATCGCCATCCGGTTTTTATGTTTGGAATTGGGCCGTTGTATGTTTTTCTTATTCAAAATCGTCTCACTAAAAAAACGATGAGTAAAAAGGAAAAACTAAACGTACATTTTACGACTTTAGTTTTGGTAGCTCTTTTTGTGGGGATGGGCCTGGCTATCGGTTTTTTACCTTTTCTAATACTTCAGCTGATAATTATTTATTTATCTGCGATTGCTGGTTTATGGTTGTTTTATTTACAGCACCAGTACGAAGATGTTTCGTGGTACAGAAGTAAAGAGTGGAATTTTAGAGAAGTAGCTTTGGAAGGTAGTTCGTATGTAAAGTTTCCAAAATTGTTACAATGGTTTTCCGGGAATATTGGTTTTCATCATATTCATCACATAAATGCGCGTATTCCAAATTACAATCTGGAAAAATGTTACCGCGAGAATTCTGTTTTTCAGGAAGTAAAACCAGTTGATTTCTTAATGAGTATGAAATCGTTAAAGTTGAGGTTGTGGGATGAAAAGTTGCAGAAATTGGTTGCCTATAATAGAAAATAGACTTCTTTCATTTTTCATAGAAAAAAGACCTTGAGTTTAAACAGAAACCCCGGTTCTTATGAACCAGGGTTTCTGTTTAGTTTATAGTAAATTATAAAATTCTATTCTTCTTCCTGCTCAGCTGCATAAGCTTTTAATAGTTCATCTTGTACCTCAGCTGGAACCTTTTCGTACCCGTCATAAGTCATGCTAAATACGCCACGTCCACCAGTTACAGAACTCAGCGAAGTTGTATATTTATTCATCTCTTTTAACGGAACTTTAGCGGTAATTTTTTCAAGCCCTTTTTCAGAACCCATACCCATAATCATGGCGCGCCGTCCTTGTAAGTCACTCATTACATCACCCATTCTGTCGGAAGGTGTCCAAACATTCAAGTCGTAAATTGGCTCTAAAATTTTAGCACCTGCATTTTTAAATGCATCACTAAAAGCATGACGTCCGGCTAATTTAAACGAAATTTCGTTTGAGTCAACCGGGTGCATTTTACCATCGTAAACATAAACCCGAATGTCGCGGGCGTACGATCCGGTAAGTGGTCCTTCTACCATTTTTTCCATAATACCTTTCATAATTGCCGGAAGGAAACGAGCGTCGATGGAGCCACCAACAATACTGTTAATAAAAACCAATTTACCTCCCCATGGAAGTTCATGTTCTTCTACCGAACGGATGGCAAGTTTTTGTTCTTTATCTCCAAGTTTGAACATTCTTTTAGGTTCCGAACCCTCTTCGTAAGGTTCAATAATCATATGTACTTCACCAAACTGACCTGAACCACCCGACTGTTTTTTATGACGATAATCTGCGTGAGCTACCTTGGTAATGGTTTCGCGGTATGGAATTTTTTGAGTTTCGTAATTCACTTCAAATTTATGGATATGATCGAAATACCATTTTAAAATGTTTAGATGATATTCTCCCTGGCCGTGAACCAACAATTGTTTTAATTCCTGTGAGTATTCAATAATATAAGTTGGGTCTTCGTATTTAATTTTATTTAATATTTCGCCTAATTTTTCATCGTCCGCATCATTTGTTGCTTTCATAGCCACTGTAATTCGTGGTGTTGGGAAAGCAATTTCTTCAAACTTTGTATCTGCTTCTTTTGTGCTTAATGTTTGGTTGTATTTTGTCTCTTTTAGTTTTACAGTACAACCTAAATCACCGGCAACTAATTCGTCTACTTTTTCGCGATTTTTACCTGCAGAAACAAATATTTGAGAAAGACGCTCTTTGTTTCCGGTAGTTGTATTAATTAAATCGAGACCCTCTTTAATAGTACCCGACATTACTTTAAAATAAGTAATCTCTCCAACGTGCGGTTCAACAGATGTATTATAAACAAAAATACTTGGTGCTTCAGAAGCATCCATATTTACCTCTTTACCACTGACGATGGCACTCATTTTTTTCTCGTTTGGTGCAGGAGAAATATTGGTGATAAATTCCATTAAACGGCCAACACCCATATTCTTCTTGGCACAAGTACAAAAAACCGGGAAGAGTCCACGCTCTAACATACCCAGTTTTATTCCTTTACGCATTTCGTCTTCGGTAAGTGTACCTTTGTCGAAATACAGTTCCATTAAAGCCTCTTCGTTTTCGGCAGCCATTTCAACTAATTCGTTGTGTAGTTCGTCGGCCTTTTCCTTTTCAGAAGCTGGAATATCCAGAATCTCTGGTTTGCCTCCGTCCGGACCATACTTATACATTTTCATCTTCAAAACATCTATAATTGAAGAGAAACTAACGCCAGGGTCAACCGGGTATTGTACAACAGTTACTTTGCTGCCAAATGTAGTTTTACATTGGTCAAGTGCCGATTCGAAATTAGTATTGTCGTTATCTAACTGATTAAATACAAATACCAGCGGAGTGTCGGCGGTTTCTGCCTGGCGAGATGCCGCTTCTGTTCCTGCTTCAATACCAGTTGTTGCATTAATAGTAAGTAAACTAAGTGCAGTTACATGCAACGACGAAATAACGTTGCCACAAAGGTCGTCCATTCCGGGTGTATCCAGAATATTTATTTTCTTTCCGTTATATTCAGTATACAACAACGTTGAGAAAACAGAATTGCCATAATCCTGTTCAATTTGGTTGTAGTCAGACACCGTATTTTTTGCGGTTACCTCACCTCTACGATTAATTACTCCACCCTCAAAAAGCATAGCTTCTGCAAGGGTGGTTTTCCCACTACCAGCATTCCCAATTAATGCAATGTTTCGGATTTGCTCCGTTTTGTAAACTTTCATATTATATCAGTTTTATTGATTTGTTTTATACCTTTTTCAGTTAGTGATTCTGGCGAAAGGCAACCAAAAATAGTAATTAATTGTTAACAATCAACCTGCTTGCTTAATTCCAGTTTGTATTGTAAAACATTTTTATAACAAGTAAATTTATCATACATTTTTTAATGTTTTTTTGTCTTTTGTCAATTTTGTTTCTTTTGCAGCAATAATCAAACAGTTGAGACTTTTTGGAGGAATGTGGAGATTGTAAAATTCTAATTTATTTAGACTGAATAAAAAAAAGAAAAGATTTATACAGGGTATGTGAAAAATTACTCTACATTTGCAATGTGTGACAAAAGTCATGTAAATAGATATGAAAAGATTTTCTTCTGATAATAAAAGGGTTTTGATGGCATGTACAATGATGTGTATGTGTTGTAGCTATTTTATTTGGCAGAAGGTTAAACTGAAATATTAATAAGATTATAAATATTTAAAATTAAAGCCTTTCTGTTAAAACAGAAGGGCTTTTTTTATGCTTGAATTTAAGATAGTGTGTAGAGTGGGGCAGAGAGCGGAAAAAGTGTTTCTGATATTTTTAGAAAACACAGTAGAAGCAAAACAAAAATTGAACGAAACGTAATAGAACATAAATGGTAGAGAAATCGAGTAGGAGCATTGTTAAAACAATTTCGTGGAGGATGTTGGGAACCACTGACACAATATTAATATCGTGGGTGGTTGTGGGTAATTTAAACTTTGCCGTTACAATTGGAGGGATTGAACTTTTTACCAAAATGATTCTGTATTACTTCCACGAAAGGGCATGGAACAAAAGCGATTTTGGAAGAGTAAAAAAGATTCCTATTGAATATGAAATTTAAAAGACAGTTATGAATAAGAATTTTTTACCCATATCGATTGATATTGCCAACCAGAAAATTTTAATTGTTGGTGGTGGACAAGGAGCACTCAAAAAAATAAAAATTTTGCAACGATTTAATGCCGAAGTAGAAGTCTTGGCAATAAATATTTGTGAAGAAATAAAACAATTGGGTGTTAAGTATTACGAAAAGGAATATCAAAAAGAATTTTTGGAAGGTTACCTAATGCTTTATTCTTGCACCAATAATTTCGGTGTAAATCAACAAATTGTAATGGATGGAAAAGAAATGGGTGTGTTGGTAAACATTCACGACGAACCAGAGTTATGTCAGTTTGTGTCGCCTGCAATTTATAAACGTGGAAATATAACAGTTGCGGTTGGCTCAAATGGCGAAGATGTTTTTGAATCCATTAAAATTCGGAATTCAATACAGGAATTTCTAATTGAGAAAAAAGTCCATTCGTAAATAATGCGGATTTTATGGATCAACACTAGATAATATAAAAATTAGATATATGAGTATTAAATCAAATCCATTAAACGAAAAACAAATTGTGGCATTAAACGAGCTGGTACAGAACGTTACTGCCGACCAAATAATTTGGTTAAATGGATTTCTGGAGGGAAGATTGTCTGCATTAAACCAGGGTACAACAGTTAACTCTAAAACTGAAAGTATTTCTGTTATGCAAACCAAACTTACTATTTTGTATGGTTCCGAAACCGGAAATTCGAAATCTTTAGCTGATATACTTGCTGAAAAAGCGGCTTTTAAGAATATTTCGGCGAATGTAATAAGTATGTACGATTATAATTACAAAAAACTGAAGGAGGAGGAAAACCTTGCCATAATTGTTAGTACACATGGCGAAGGCGAACCGCCGGATATGGCTGAAGATTTTTATAAATATATTACCGGGAAACGGGCACCGAAATTAGAAAACCTTAGTTATTCGGTTTTGGCATTGGGAGACAAATCGTACAAATATTTTTGTAAAACAGGGGACGATATTTATTCGGCTTGTAAAAAATTGGGTGCATATAGTATTGTAGCTTTAGAAAGTTGTGATGTAGATTACGAAGCTAAAGCTGAAGTTTGGATGAATAATTTTCTTTTGAATCTGGCGCCAGTAGCACCAACAGCAAAAATTGAAAATGAGGCACCCAAAAGTGTTGTTGACGAATATTCGAAAAGGAATCCATATTTAGCAACAGTTCTCGAAAAAGTTAAAATAACCGGTCGCGAGTCAGATAAGGAAGTTTACCATTTAGAATTGTCGTTGGAAGATTCGGGGTTGACTTATGAGCCGGGAGATTCTCTGGGTATTTTTACAAAAAATCCCGAGTCTCTTGTAGAACAAATTATTCAGAAAACAGGTTTTAGTCCGGACCAACTTGTAGATATTAATAATGAGGAAGTTTCTATTGTTGATGCCCTATCTTATCATCTTGAAATTACGATTCTTACATTCGATATTATTCGGAAATATTTTGAAAAAACAAATAATCAGGAAATCGGGAAATTGCTAAACGACGATAAGTTGTTAGACGATTATCTCTATGGACACGATGTGCTGGATCTTCTGGAAGATTTTCCGTTTGACTGGAATGCCAATAAATTTGTAGAAATTTTAAGGGCACTTCCTCCTCGGTTGTATTCCATTTCATCGAGCCTGGAAAGTGTTGGAGAAGAAGTTCATGCAACGGTATCGGTTGTGCGATACGAAACGAATGGCAGAAAACGTCTGGGGGCATGTTCCTCTTATTTGGCCGAAGGGATTGAATTAGATAGTCAGGTTCCAATTTATATCGATAAGAATCCATCTTTTAAACTTCCGGCAAACGGGTCGAAAATTATTATGGTTGGCGCAGGAACCGGAATTGCCCCTTACCGTGCTTTTATGCAGGAGCGGGAAAGTCGGGGATTAAAAGGGAATTCGTGGTTGTTTTTTGGTGACCGTAGATTTAATGCCGACTTTTTATATCAGATAGAATGGCAAAAATTGTTGAAAACAAAGCACCTCGAAAAATTGGATGTGGCATTTTCACGCGATCAGAAAGAAAAAATATACGTTCAACATAAATTAAAAGAGAACGAGAAAGAGATTTATGAGTGGATTGAAAATGGTGCTCACTTTTATTTGTGTGGCGACATGAAACACATGGCAAAAGATGTGAATAAAACTTTGTTGGAAATAATACAAACTCAGGGTGGAATTAGCGAAGAACAAGCAGAGAAATACCTGAAAAACCTAAAAAGAGAGAAGCGATTTCAGACCGATGTTTATTAGAACGTTTGAAATGCGAGAAGGATGAATGTAATAATGCTTGAAATAAAACCTTTACGTATTTTAGCATTCATGCATTAGTAAATAGTTTTAAGAAGCAGTTGTTCGATAAGAATAAGGTTTCGATAAAATAAATAGATACAACAATGAGCGATACTATAAATTGGAAGGAACTTTCGGAAGTTGAAAAGCTAAAATACGACAGCAATTATTTGCGTGGAACTTTAGTTGAAAGTTTGGCCAACCCAATAACCGGAGCAATTGCCGATGGTGATACTCAAATTTCAAAATTCCATGGAATTTATCAACAATGGGACAGGGACATTGATAAAGAACGAAAGCATCAGAAACTGGAGCCTGCATTTTCTTTTCTAATAAGGTTGCGGATGCCTGGTGGGAAATTTACACCGGAGCAGTGGCTGAAAATGGATGCGATTTCAGAAAAATATGCAAATCACACGTTGAAATTAACTACTCGCCAAACTTTTCAGTTGCATGGTGTTTTGAAAAAAAATCTTAAAAATACCATTCGCGAAATGAATGATAGTTTGCTCGACACAATTGCAGCTTGTGGCGATGTAAACCGAAATGTGATGAGCCATGCCAATCCTGCCGAGTCGCCTTTTTATGCCGAAGTTATTGATTCAGCACAAAAGATAAGCGAACACCTTTTGCCAAAAACAAAGGCGTATCACGAAATTTGGCTCGATAAAAAATTGGTTGCCGATAGTAAAACGGAAGTGGAGCCGCTTTATGGAAATCGTTACTTGCCGCGTAAATTTAAAATTGCAATTGTAGTTCCACCAAATAACGACTGCGATGTGTTTTCGCAAGATTTAGGTTTTATTGCCATCGTAAAAAATAAAAAAATTGTAAGCTACAATGTAGTTGTGGGCGGTGGATTGGGCTCAACTTTTGGTGAAACAAAGAGCTCAGAGTCTTAAAACGTTCGGGCTCTCTCCGATCACTGTTCGCCGCGCTTCCAGGGGCAGAGTCCCTCTCGCTCTCGGCAGCGCTGGTGAAAGCGGCGGCGCCTGCTTTATTGTAAAAACGTTTCCCGCCGCATCCTGTATCTTATCACCGGACTCCGGGACCGGCAG
>JABMPI010000047.1 GCA_013203755.1 Bacteroidota bacterium | reverse complement strand
TAATTGCACTGGCCATTTATTTTGTGTTAGGTTTTATCTATCCGGCAGAGAATTTTAAGGGCACAACACAGCAAGTTGAAATTACTATGAATTCAATTTCATCCATATTTAATTTCTCATGGTTTTTGCTAATTCCACCGGCAATTATTTTGTACGGTTCAATTCGAAAAAAAGCAACTATTCCGGTTTTACTCACTTCCACAGTAGTAGCTGTTGTTCTGGCTTTTATTTTTCAGAACTTCAGGTTCATCGACGTAATTCAAACCATTTACAAAGGATTTAATACCGACATGGCATTTTGGGTAAAAGACGTTCCTGAAAACATTAATCAACTATTTAACCGCGGCGGTTTGTACGAATTAAGTGAGCCAATAATTATTTCAATTTTAGTGTTTGTTTACATCGGTACACTGGATAAAATTAATGCCATGACAACAATTGTGGGACGCGTGTTTCGCTTTGCAAAAAAGAGGAGTACTGTAATAATTACCTCATTACTTTCTGCGAGTATTACAAATGCGATGACCTCAAATCAATATGCCACAAGTTTTGTTGTGGGCGATGCTTTTGTTAAGAAATACGACATGCTTAAAATACCTCGCAAAGTTTTATCTCGTTCGCTGGAAGATTACGGAACAATGATAGAAAGTTTGGTTCCCTGGACCACAACTACCATTTTTGTTGTGGCAACATTGGGAGTTTCCTACGCCGATTATTGGCACTGGCAACTTCTGTCGCTAACAAATTTAATTGTTGCTCCTATTCTTGCAATAACCGGAATTGGCTGTTTTTATAATGAAAAAAAGAAAAAAAGAAATGAAAAAAGAGTGGAAAATTGAGACAAAAATTTCTCATTATGCTGAAGAGAGAGGAAATTACGAAGGTGCAGTTGTACCTCCAATCTTTCAAAATTCGCTTTTTACATTTGAAAACTGGGATGCAATCGATGCTGCATTCGACGACAGGATAAATACCAGCATTTATTCCAGGGGTAGAAATCCCGGAGTTAATATTGTTGAACAAAAATTAGCTATGATTTCCGGCGGAGAAAAAGCACGACTTTTTGCATCGGGAATGGCAGCAATTACAGCGGCAGTTATGCATTTTTTAAATGCAGGCGACCATGTAATTGCCATAAAAAATATATACGGGCCTGCCAACAATCTCATTACTGTTTATCTGAAAAAGAAAATGGAGATTGAAACAACTTTTGTAAGTGGGAATTCTATAGACGAATATAAAGCTGCAATTCGCCCCAACACAAAACTTATCTATTTAGAGAGTCCTTCCACCGCTATTTTCAGCATTCAAAATATCGAAAGCATCTGTAAATTAGCACGTTTAAAAAACATTAAAACAATAATAGATAATACCTGGGCATCACCAATTTTTCAGAAACCATTAAACATGGGTGTTGATTTGGAAGTACATTCCTGCTCGAAATATATTGGTGGACATTCTGATGTTGTTGCCGGATTGGTAATTGGGAATGCCGTAGATATCGACAGTATTAGTGTAAACGAATTTGAATTGCTTGGCGGAAAAACCGCTCCAATTGATGCGTGGCTGTTAATGCGAAGTTTGCGAACACTGCCCATCCGAATGAAAGCACATCAGGAAAGCTCCATTAAAGTTGCTGAATATTTAGAGTCGCATCCCAAAGTTGAAACCGTAAATTACCCCGGTCTTAAAAGTTTTCCTCAGCACGAATTAGCAAAAAAACAGATGACGGGTTTTAGCGGATTAATGGCTTTTAAGTTAAAAACAACAGATTTATCGCAAATAAAAATCTTTTTCAACAGTCTCGAAATTTTCAAAATTGGAGTAAGTTGGGGAGGACACGAAAGTTTGGTTTATGCACCTGCAATTAGTTATTTAAAAGAATTAAGCCCCGAACAGTTTGCAGGATTAGGAATCTCGTTGGGAGACATGCGAATTTCGGTAGGTTTAGAAGATGCCGACGATTTGATAAGCGATTTGGAGCAGGCATTGAAAACAATCAACTAAAAGTCGTTTTCAAACAAATTTCTAAAAAAAACATAATAATAGTATTTTTAAAAGCTGAACTAAAGTTAATAAATTGAGTATTACATCCTTTCCCAGGCCGAAAAGCTTTTAGGGAAAATTGTTTCACATAGATTTTATTATTTTCGTCAGCAGAAATTTTATACCTATGAAACCAATTAAACAAATCTCCGAAATTCTAATTTCGGGTGTTGGAACTTTTTTCCAAATGCTAAAAAAAAGCCTTTCCTCATTATCGATATTTCTGTTATTGATTATTGCACACACAGCAGCTTTTTCAATTAATTCAAATTCCGCCGTATCTGAAAATGACGACGATGATAAAAAAGGTAAAATTCAGGGTAAAATAGTTGAAGCATCAAAAAATGAAGCCATTGCTTATGCCAATATCGGATTATTTTCGGCGGCAAGCGACGAACTAATATCTGGTGCGATTTCAACTGAAAAGGGAACTTTTTCAATCGATAATATATCAAACGGAGAATACTATTTATCGATTAAATTTATTGGATACAGCACTTTTAAATCATCAAATTATACGATTAGCAATGCCAAGCTGAAGATAAATATCCCAACAGTGTTGCTGAATGTGGCCAATGAAAATATTGATGAAGTGGAAATTACTGCTACTAAAAGACCAGTGGTTTATAAAATGGACAAAAAGATAATCGATGCTGCCAGTTACAGCAGTGCTGCCGGTGGCACCGCAACCAACATTTTGGAGAATGCCCCCTCGGTTACTGTTGATGTTGAAGGAAATATTGCATTGCGTGGCAGTTCAAGTTTTACCGTTTTTATTGATGGAAAACCCAGTCTTTTTGAGGGAGCACTGGCACTCGACCAGGTTCCAGCCGGGCAAGTAGACCAAATTGAAATAATTACAAATCCATCGGCAAGATACGATGCTGAAGGTACTGCCGGAATAATAAATGTAATCACAAAAAAGGGTACAAATAAAGGGTGGAATGGAATTATTAATGTAAGTGGAAATACTTCGGAGTCGCACTCTACCGACTTTTTAATGACCAACCAGTACGACAATTTTTATTGGAAGGCCGGAGCCAGATATTTTCGCAACTATCGAAAAGGAGATTTTCAACAATTCAAACAAACAGCAATTAACAATACCATAAGTAGTTTTGAATCGGAAGGCGAACGAATTGGAAAAACTTATAATACTTCGGCAATTGCAGGTTTTGGATTTACAACAGAGAAGTCGGCATTCGACTTTGAACTAGAAGGTGGAGACCGTGGAAGTGGTTACACCGGAAACCTTATTTATAACGAAGAATACAAGACGATATCTGATAATATTCCGTACGATGAAGGGACGTACAACAGCTACGATTTTAAAGACCTGAATGAAGATTTTGTTTCAGGAAACATGAATTACAAACATTCATTTCCGGGAAAAGACCACACCTTAACTGCAAATCTTTTTGGAATTTACGGACAAAGTCTCGAATATTTCGAAAACGATTTAACAGGTTTTAGTGGCACCCAAAAAGATGGGCAACGTTCGTGGGAAGAAGAATTTCGGGTTACCATGCGCGGTGGAGCCGATTACATTAGACCAATACACGAGGGCAGTGGTAAATTTGAAGCCGGTTATCTTTTCGACTTGTACATTGAGGATGGCGATTATGGAATGGAAGATTTTGATGAAGAGAAAAGTGAATATATTTTTCGCGATGAATATTTCAGTGTCTATCGTTTTAAAAGAGACATTCACGCACTTTATGCAATTGTTGCCGACCAAATAAACGATTTCTCTTATCAGGTTGGATTGCGCGGAGAATACACTTTCCGTTATCTTGGAAGTTCGGAAGAATGGGCAAGCCAAAACGAAAATAGATTTGATCTGTTTCCTTCGGGGCATTTGGCCTATCACCTTCCAAAAGAGAATGTACTCTCTGCAAGTTATTCCCGAAGAACGGTTCGACCAAGGCTTCATTTTTTAGAACCCTATGTAACTTTTGCCGACTCTTACACAGCACGAACCGGAAATCCAAATGTGCGTCCGGAATATGTAAATTCGTTTGAGTTGGGCTGGCAGAAAAACTTCGATAAAGACTTTGTTTCATTTGAAGTATTCCACCGCAGGAAACAAGATAAAATAGAACGAATTCGCACCGTTTATCGCCCTAATGTTACTTTAGATTCAATCTCGAATGTTGGTAACGACTATTCAACCGGAGCCGAGGCAATGGCAATTGTAAACCTTTCGAAATGGTGGATGATAAATACATCGGCAAACCTGTTTTACTACCGGATTGAAAGCGATTATAAAGTTGCTGGTGTTGACGATGAAAGTTTAAACTGGCAGGCTCGCTTTTCAAACAATTTTACGTTGGGAAAAACTACCCGGCTTCAGTTCGATGGAAACTATGTTGGACCATCGGTAAGTACGCAAGGAACCCGCGAAGCTTATTTTTATACCAACCTCTCTTTAAGAAAGCAATTGTTTAACCGCAAATTATCGGCAACTTTATCCATGCGCGATGTAATGAGAACGGCTAAATTTAAAAGCACACAAACGGGAGAAGGACTTTATTCAGAAACATCTGTTATTCCCTTCTATCCGAATATAAATCTCACACTTTCGTACCTAATTA
Organism: Bacteroidota bacterium; assembly: GCA_013203755.1. GTDB lineage: Bacteria > Bacteroidota > Bacteroidia > Bacteroidales > Prolixibacteraceae > Draconibacterium. Next base: position 5,126 of record JABMPI010000047.1, on the reverse strand, counting down.
ATCAGCTCAACCCAAAATCGAAAAAACAAACTACCAACGACGATTTGTTTGAAGGGAGTTCGCACTAAGCCAGTGTCAAGTCGATCGTGACACTTAAGGACGTCATGCTGATTTTATTTCAGCATCTCTATTTCAAACAGCAGATTCCGAAATGAATTCTGAATGACGAACCCTAAACATGATGTTTTACTTAACACTAGACTGCTATTTTAAGGCTGTTATTTAGACTACAATGGGGGAGAATTTCAAAATCCACGAAGCGAAATCTGTCATAACCTGAGAATGAGATTTCTCCTGGTTCCTCGTCGAAATAACAGTATTGATGAGCATTCTGTCATTTACTCATTATGCCTAATAATATTAGAATCGCACCGCTTTATTCAATCTCGAATTTATTTTAATAATATTCTATAGATTCCTATCTGGTATTAAATGATTAACTATTTTTGAAAAAGGAAAACAAAAGAATTAACTCATTGAAAAAATTAGACTTTTTAAATAACGATTTCACCCTCCTCGACAAAAAATCAGACAGATATCTTTTAATAGGAATCATACTTGTATTCAGCACTTTATTTCTGAATATTTTCGAGCCTTTTAATATTGGCCACTGGTACTCCGACTCTGGAATTATTAAGATTCTTCGCTTGTCGAGTTACGGCTTTGTTGTTGCATTGGTTTTTCTATTTACCCAATTTCCACTGCGCAGAAAATTTAAAAAAGAACCATTCAAATTAATAGAGTATTTTATTTGGCTACTATTCGAAATCGCCTTAATCAGCTTAGTTTATATTGTATTATACGGAAACCCAATTGGTAATTTTGTTAACGATTTAATTTATTCTCTTAAATACACACTGCTTGGGATCTGTCTTCCCTACTCCTTCGCAATTCTTATTATCTATTATAAAAATCAACGTGCAGAAATAAAACAATTGCAAATTAAAATTGCCCAACCTGCTGAAAAACGAATGATTTCGTTTAAAGATGAAAATGGGAAGATAAAATTTTCTGCATTAACCAAAGATTTACTTTTATTAGAATCCACAGACAATTACGTTTCGGTTTATTATATTTTAGACAATAAAGTACAACGCAAACTGCTGAGAAATACCTTAAAAAACCTGGAAGAGTCCTTCAAAGACAAATCAATTATTCGATGTCATCGATCGTTTATGTTGAATTTGCAAAATGTAGAGTTTGTACAAAAGGAGGGTAAAAAACTAAATGTGAAATTAAAATTGATGGAAAACAGTATTCCCGTTTCACAAAAATACTCACCCCTGTTTTTAGAGTTTTTATCCTAGTCCCGAATTTTTTAGCCCAAAATACGTGTTCCTACCCCACTAATTTGGAATTCTAAACGACAATCATAATATTTGATTCGAGTTTAATGAAAAGAGTTACTGTCAATTACAACTCTCTCTTTGAATATGAACAAATTTTAAAACGATTAAAATTTAGATAACCAATAATTAACAATTTAAAATTTAGAACAATGAAAAAATTAGTGATTTTCGCATTTTTAGTAGCAGTTTTCGCAAGTAATGTAAGTGCTGCAGTTGGTATGGATAACAAAGATGTAACTGGCGAATGGAAATATGAAGTTCCTACTGCTCCTTACGGATACGAAAAAGGTGTTTTGGTTCTTTCTGAAAAAGAAGGAAAATTAGCTGGACAGGTTAAATTCGAAGATGGTTACAAAATCGAACTAAAAAACATTACTTATACTGAAGGTACTTTAAAATGTGGTTTGTATGTTGATTACGAGTACGTAAGCATCAAAGCAAAAATCGACGGTAAAAAATTAACTGGTGCTGTTGCATCACCAGAAGGCGAAATGAAAATTACTGCTTCAAAAGTAAAATAAGAAATACCCAATTTTTATTATAAAAATGCCCTGACTTTTTTGAGTTGGGGCATTTCTTTTTGTTTAATTTCTTAGATCTCCCCTTTGCTGAATTCCTCTTGTTCAAACATTCTTCTTCAGTATTTCCAAAATTTCACTCCCCAGTTAACATTAAATTCAGATATGTTACAATACATGGTTATTAACATTTAGGTAACCAGACTTCAACCTTTACCAGCTATATTTGTGGCTCATAAGTTTAGTTTAATTAGTTTTATTGGTTTAGTTAGTGAAAAGGACGGAGTAGTTTACCGTCCTTTTTTTGTTTTAAACAATACCAGTTTTTTTATAATAAAGTCACTGTTTACAACTCCATCGTTTTATAAACGTATTCCAAATCTGTATTTTTCCGAATTAAATCAGCCAGTTTATCGTATTGCTCCTCTTTAAATTTTTGAAAATCGATTTCCGAATTCATTGCTTTCCCTGAAGCTTTCAATATCGATTTTACAATTTCAGTAGTATCAAATATTCCATGAATGTATGTTCCCCATGTTTTTTCATTCAGGAAATAACCATCACTTTTTTTACCATCGATTATACAAGTTGGATTGGATGCTTCAGCTATAGTTTCTCCCATGTGAATTTCGTAACCTTTGCCTGTTAAACCACCCGGTTGAAATTGAAACTCACATTGTCTTGTAATTTTCTCCTCGGTCATTGTAGTTTCTACCGGAAGAATTCCTAAACCTGGTAGTGCTTCAATTTCTCCTTCTACATGGTTTGGGTCTTTAATCCAGTTTCCCATAATTTGAAATCCACCACAAATACCATAAACTGCTTTTCCTGATTCATGCGCTTGTTTTATCGCTTTTGCCATTCCCTGTTTTTGTATAAAAAGCATATCGGAGATTGTATTTTTTGAACCGGGAATTATTACAATATCTGCCTGTTCCAGATCTTCAGGAGTAACTGCATAATAAAGGTTTATTTCCAGTGTTTTCTCCAACACATTAAAATCTGTAAAGTTTGACATGTGCCGCAGTAATACCACCGCAATATTCGTTTTCCCTTGCACCGATTTAAACTGCTTTTTATCGACTACCTCCGAATCTTCATCGTCGATATAAATATCTCTGAAATGTGGAATTACCGCAACCACAGGAACACCACAAAGTTCTTCCAGAATTTTGCGTCCATCTTCAAAAAGCGAGATATCTCCTCTAAATTTATTGATAATTATACCTGCAATCTGTTTTCGCTCTGCTTCTGGTAATAACTGCATTGTTCCATACAAACTTCCAAATACACCTCCTTTATCAATGTCAGCGATTATATAAGTTGCAGCATTCTTTTCCACTGCAATGCGCATATTTGTAATGTCTTTATCCCATAAATTCACTTCTGAAATGCTACCTGCACCCTCAACAACAATCGGGTTAAATTCTTCTTCCAGGCGAACAAACGACTTCATTGCTTCCGCAAATAAAAAATCGCGATCGGTACCATTAAAATATTCCTTTGCCGATTTAGTTGCCCACGGTTTTCCATTCAAAACAATCTGAGAATTCATATATCCCGTTGGTTTCGATAATATAGGATTCATTTCAACCCGACAAGAAACCCCACATGCTTCAGCCTGCACGGCTTGTGCCCGACCGATCTCTAAACCATCAGCAGTTGGAAAACTATTTAACGACATATTTTGCGCTTTAAACGGCGCTGGGGTAAATCCATCTTGTTTAAAAATCCGGCAGAATCCTGCATTAATAACACTTTTACCAACATCGGATCCAGTGCCCACAAACATTATCGGGCGATATTTATTTTTCATTCTTCCCTTCTCCTTTCATTCACGCATTCAATCCTTAACAACGTTATACTTCCATACTCCGGTTTAAACGAAGTAAAAAGTTCATCAATTGGCTGTTTTTCAACAATACTCTTAAAAATCCGAATTACTCCGGCATGAGTAAAAATTGCAATATTTTCGTATTCTTTTAAATTCAATTCAGAATAAAATAAAGAAATGCGTTCAACCATTTCCGGGTATGATTCGCCATTTAAAGTGGGCAAAGTTTGGTAATTGTTCATCCATACTTTTCCTTTTTGTGAATTGTATATCGCTTCCCATGTTTTTAATTCCCACTCCCCGAAATTAAGTTCTTTCAAACGGTCATCAAAAACTATTTTATCTTTTTGAATTAAACTTTCAGCCAGAGTTTTACAACGAAAAAGCGGACTGCTAAAAACAGCATCAAAAGGTATCTCAGCAATAGAACTCTTTACTTTTTCCTTTTCTAAAAGAAATGTAGAAGCAACAACAACGTCCGATTGTCCGTAACAAATGCCTGGTTCTACATCAACACTGGTATGTCTGATTAGGAATAGATTCATCTAAAAATTTTGAATTCCGACAATTGACAAATAGAAAAACACCTCGCACAATTGTTGCAAAGCCCCCAAAACATCGCCGGTATACCCACCCAACTTTCGAATTATGTATTTTCTGAAAAATAAGTAAACTACCATTAGAACCGCAATTCCGATTATTGCTTCCAACCACGACAAAAGGAATAAAGTTGTTCCTCCCAGTGTCAGTACGAAAATCAACGAATAAACAGAATCGGCTTTCCCAATCGGTTTGGTTTTGCTGGACGCATCTAAACGGGCATATTGCGAAGTATAAATTAGCAGAACCGGAAACAACCGGCTTACAGCATGTCCGGCAATTATTATAAAAGGAATTCGGGCAATTTCAATTTGTGTTAGTGCCAAAAATTTAATTCCTAAAATCAATAACAGTCCAATGGAACCGTACGTTCCAATTCTGCTGTCTTTCATTATTTCCAGAATCCGTTCTTTGCTATAACCACCTCCAAAACCATCGCAAAAATCGGCAAATCCATCTTCATGAAAAGCTCCGGTAAAAAAAACAGTTGCCACCATACTTAAAATTACTGCCAACGAAATTGTGAAAAGCTGAACAGCTCCATAAAAAAACAACGCTCCCACTCCACCAACTAAAATCCCAATTAAAGGAAAATAACGAGTAGATTTATTGAGTAGCTCTTCTGACCAACCTTCGATATGTTTCACCGGAAACCGAGTGTAAAACATGAGAGCTGTGAGAAATATTTTCAATTCGTTTTTCAATCTGTTAGACTTTTAGATTACTTGCAAGTATCAAGACTAAATGCATATTATAAAGGGCTGAATCCCGTATTGTATCTATTTTTATATCCGTCGGTTAAAACCATCGGCAAAAGATAAATCT
>JABMPI010000506.1 GCA_013203755.1 Bacteroidota bacterium | reverse complement strand
GTTTTACTAATCGACGGTTTATGCAAAACATTTTCATTTGAAGGCTGAATATATCCAGGATAAAATAACGATTGCTTCATTCTAGGATCGCGATTTGTGAAGGCATCATTGAGTTCCAGCGTTTCAGTTTCGGGATGAGTCATATAAGTACCATCTAATTTTAGGTACGAATCGGCCATTGAACGGCTTATTCCGTTCTCATACTCCATTACTAAATTTGCTCCGTGTTCTCTTTTATCATCTTCATAATCGATGTACATAATTACTCCTGAATTGGATTGCAGATTTGCACCTCCATTAAATATGTCGCCATAAACTTCATCGTTATTGCCCATTTGAATGGCAAAATTACCCGATTCCATAACGGCATTGGCTGCCTCAATTGCTTTGTTGTAAAAATAATCAGGTTGTTTGCTTACGTGCAAATCTGTTTCACCTGCGTGGTATTGGCGGAAAGTTCCTTCGTAGAGACAGAACCGTGCCAACTGTGTGTAAGCTGCCCATTTTGAGAGTAGTGTTTTATCACTATCATCCCCCAAATCTCTAGTTGCAATTTCCAAATCATTGATAATAGAGTCAACTATCATTTCTCTGGCATCGCGAGGCTTGTAAAGTTCTTCGTCTGTTGTTTCCAGAACTGTAGAATACCAAGGAACATCGCTAAAGTTTTTTACTTTGCCAATATAATCCTTAGCTCGTGCAAAATGACCCATTGCCGCAAATTTGTTTCTCTCTGCTTCATCACCAACTGCACTTTTGTAATTATCCAGAAAATAATTAATTGATCGCAAGCGGCTCCAGGCATTTTTGTCCCATCCTCCTGCATTGTCAGCAGTTCTATTTCCCAACATTAATCCTCGAATATGTCCTTTATCAATAGTAGTATTATCTGAAGGACGATCCCAATAAGTGGCACCTATATAATCGTAAAACTGAAAACTATATGTTTGAAGATCGCTTATGTTATTAAAAAAGTTCTTTTCTGTTATGCTCGTTTGTGGAAATCGATCCAGATGTTCGTCGTTACAGGCGAACAGTAGTGCTCCGAGCAAAATTAAATATATCTTTTTCATCTCTTTATTCAATTAAAATTTAACACTAAAACCACATGATACTAACTTCTGCATCGGATAACTGCCCATTGATTCAGGGTCAATATTAGGGTTTTTAATTCCGGTAAATGTTAACATGTTTTCACCGGTAACAAAAACTCGCAATTGACTGATATTTATTTTTTCGATTAGATTGGAAGGCAAGGAGTATCCGAGCGTAACATTTCTTAAACGTAAGTACCATGCGTTTTGCAGGTATCTTGTGTTTGTTCTATTCATTTCTTTTCCACTCCAACCGCCTGCGGCATATCCTTTAATTCTTGGCATATAAGCATCCGGATTTTCGGGTGACCAAGAGTTTTCGTATAGATAAGTTTGCAGATTGGTCCATGGCTTGGCACTTAGTCCCCAGAAAAGGGCGCCGCCTGGATACCAATCTCTTTTCAGAACTCCTTGGCAGAACATACTAACATCAAATCCTTTCCAGTCGAAGTTTGCTCTCATACCAGTGGTATATCTCGCTCTGCTGTTGCCAATCACTCTTTGATCCTGCATGTCGTTAATCGTTTGTGCTCCCCTTATAATACCATCTCCGTTAAGGTCCTTAAACTTAATGTCTCCAGGCCCTGGAGGTACTTTGTCTGGATAAGTCCAGAACGGAGCTTGGTTGGCATGGTCTGCAATTTCTTCAGGGGTTTGAAACAGATTATCTACTTCATATCCCCAAATGGTTCCCATTTCGTAACCAGCATGATAGTCACTTAATTTACCTTCAGGATTATCAAAATCGGTAATCCATGAACGACTATCTGCCAGGGTAAATCCAAGGCTATAATTTGCAGTAGAATTCATCAGTTCAAATTTATCTTTCCAACCAACTACTAACTCCCAACCTTTGGTTATTAAGTCGGCTGCATTTTCTCTTGGCTCACCGGTGCCTAAAACTCCTGGGAGTTGTTTTGATTTAGTTAGCATATCTAAAGTGGCACGCTCGTAATAATCGAACGAACCTGAGAAGCGGTTATTTAAAAAGCCAAAATCGATTCCGAAGTTTGTTGTTTTTACTGTTTCCCAGGTAAGAGAGCCTGAAACTATACCAGGTGAGTAGATTGTAGTTTGCTGATCGTGTGTATTCCCGGTAAGAATTGATGATGTTTTTCCATTACCCATTGTAGGAAGATATGCATAAGCACCAACACTTTGGTTGCCCAAACTACCGTACGAGAATCGTGGTTTTAATGACGACACATAGTGGCTGATATTATCAAACCAACCTTCGTTGGCAATATTCCATCCTACTGATACCGATGGAAAAAATCCAAAACGGTCATTTTCAGGAAAACGAGATGTACCATCGTAACGTCCATTAACTTCGATAAGATATTTACTGTTATAGTCGTAACTGGCACGGAAGAATCCACTGCGGGTGGCCCAATCGCTAACAGATTCACCTACCTCTTTATCTCCGGTTGCCAAATCAATACTTGGTACACTTGGGCTAATCAGGTCCTTGCGGTAGGCATAAAAATCTTCGCCGTATTGGTACTCCTGGTTGTAACCAACCAGCAGGTGAAGGTTATGGTCTGAAAAGCTTTTGTCTATATCTGCATATATATCATATACATTCTGGCGCCTACTGTTAGCATTTCGTTGTGCATCTAAAACTGGATGCTGGGTCCTAATTTCCTCAGGGCCTATTTTATACTGAACGGGCAACCAAGCGGAGCGAGAAGTATAGTTTGTGCGCATGAAACTTGCTTTTCCTGTTAAAGTCAATAATTTTTCAAAGAAGGATGCTTTTGCCGTAAACGATGTCATAAATCTGGCAGTGTAAGACTGATTACGGCCTCCTTCTGTTGGTCTTCCAAATAAGCTTGCTCCATCCTGTGTCCATGAACCATCAGGGTTTGTGATAGTTCCTGTTGACGACAAATCGTAAAGGCCACCAATGTTGAATCCCTGTGAAGGTGTGTTATGGTCATCGTAGCTGTAGGATGAGTTGTTTGACAATGTTAGCCATTCAGTTAGTTTAAAGTCCAACTTTGTTCTCATGTTGTACTTGCTGTACTTATCGTTTCCATATTTGAATACACCATCTTCAGTTGAGTATCCTCCTGACATATAGTAACTCGCTCTATCATTTCTTCCTGAGATTGATACGTTATGTAATTGAGAAAGTGTATTTTTTTTGAGAGCTTCTTCGTACCAATTCGTTCTGCCTGCATATAAGTACCTATTAGGATTAGTAGGATCCATCATTACCTCAGTACCATCATCGGCCATCTGTTGTAGTAAATCCCAATCGTTTACCAGATTATACCAACCCCCTGTACCAGCTTGTCTGTTTTGCATAACAATATAAGGATCCAGCTCAAATTCAGGAATAAATGAAGGATTTTTAAAAGTAACATTCATATTGTACGTTACTTTTAGTTGCTCTTGACCCGCACTTTTTGTGGTAACCAAAATAACACCAAAAGCAGCTCTTGCACCATAAATGGCAGCCGAAGCAGCATCCATTAATGTGGAAACACTCTCAACATCACTTGGGTTCAATTCCATAAACTGATAAATATTAGCCGGTACACCATCGATAACAATGAGCGGATCTCCTCCTGATAACGACTCCATACCCCTGATATTTAGGCTTGGAACTGATTTCGCCTGACCACTACTATATGAATATTCAAGTTGGGAATTGCACCCTGAAGTGCTTTTACCGGGTTTGTAACAACCCTGTTTTCCAGGTCTTTCGATGTAACTTGTTGAACGGCACCCGTAAGATTTTTCTTTTTCTTAGTTCCATAACCAATAGCGATAACTTCTTCAAGTCCAATTGCATCGGCAATTAAAGTAATATCAATAGTTGTTTGGCTGCCCACTTCAACTTCTTGTCCGCGCATGCCCACGAATGAAAAAACGAGTATCGCATTTTCAGGAATGTTGGAAATGGAAAAGTTGCCATCAACATTGGTAACGGCTCCAGTTGTAGTTCCTTTAACTAGAACGGTTACACCAGGCAGCGGATCTCCATTTTCATCGGCAACTTTTCCGGAGATGGATTTTTGCTGTTGTTTGGCAAATACTTTTTCCTGAGTATTTGCATCTCTGCTTTTTTTCAAAACAATATACCTGTCGATAATTTCATAGGTGACATCGGACTTATTAAAAACATCGTTTAATATTTTTTCAATATTCGAATCCTTTGTCTTAACTGACACTTCTGTTGATGGGTCAATTTCTTGACTATCGTAGAAAAAACGAAATTCTGAAGTCTTTTCAATTTCCTCGAAAACCTCAGAAAGCGCTACATTTTTTAGGTTCAGCGTTAACTTTGTTGATTGCGAATAGGTAGAGGCAGAAACCTGAACCAGAGCAATCATTAAAAGCAAACAAGTAATTTTCATAACTCTTAAAAGTTTAATTAAACGAGGAATTCTACCTTCCCCATTAATTCTAATTTTTTTCATAAATTTGTAATGTTAAAGTTCGATAATTAAGCCAAATGGCTTTTTATTGATTCACAAAAATGGAAACAGGACAATGTTTCCTTTACGAACGGGAAGTGTTGGTAGCATTTCCCGTTTTTTGTTTAGTTTTAGTTTTTCACATAGGCAAGTGTTATTTTACAGATTTTATAAAGATTTTATTTCTTTCAACATGGAAATTAAACGGTTCGCCTGAAGCATGCCTGAAAACTTCCATCATGGTATATATATTATCGTCGATATTAAATGTTCCGGTAAATGTTCGCTTCTTAATTATTTCATCTTCAAAAATTAGTTCAACACCAAAAATTCTGTCAATTTTTTTCGCAAGATTAACAAACGACTCTTCTTTAAACTGGTACATGCCTTCCTGCCAGTATTTGAAAAAACTATCCGGGATTTTTGATTTACTCAATTTCCCGGATGTTTTATCTAACACTAAACTATGCGAAGGCTGTAATACAGCCGATTTATAATTATTGCTTCCTGTTCCATCGCTCACATCCATCTGAACTTTTCCAGATATAAGGTCAACCTGAATGGTATTGTCCTGAGGATAGGCAACTACTGAAAATTCTGTACCGAGCACTTTAACACGGTGTTCGCCCAGTTTTACTATAAATGGTCTTTTTGCGTTATGTGCAATGGTAAAAAACGCTTCGCCCATTAATTGCACGTCCCTTGTTTTTCCTTTAAAATTATCGGGGTATATTAATTTTGAACCATTTGTTAACCATGCCTTACTTCCGTCGGGTAAAATAATTGATGTACGGTTTCCCTTGGGAACAGAAATTTCATTCATCGCAATTTCTTCGTTCAGGGTAATCGAATGGATAAAATAACCACCAATTAGTGCGAACACAATTATTGCTGCGTATTTTAATACTTCGTTAAAAAAGAATGATTTATTTGATTTGTGAATTTTTGATTTAACATTTTGTAAGCCCTCTTTAATCTGATTCGGTTCCATCTCTTTTCCTCTCTGCAATAATGCCCAAAGATTTTTATAACGGATATACTCCTTCTTATTTTCTTCAGATTGCTCCACCCAGTTTAACAGTTCCTTTGAATCTGTTAATTTCTCCCCTTTTGAAATTTTTTCTATCACCTTTTCCTTATCCATTTTAATTCTGTTAATGGTATAATGCCTGAAATTGAATATACCCTATGTTGATTTTTATTTATTTTTCAAGTTAATTGAAAAATCTGAGTTTCTGAAAAGGATTGAGCGCTGAAAACCAAATATGGTGTTAATTTCTTATCCGTTGGCTGAAGCCAACAGTAAAAGATAATAGATGAAACTGGACTTTGGTTTATCGCAGTATTAGTTATTTAAAAGCAGGTAAGTAACCAAGGGAAGAAAATCTTTAAGGGCTACCCTAAAAACTTTTAGTGCTTTGGTAATTTGAGC
>JABMPI010000505.1 GCA_013203755.1 Bacteroidota bacterium | reverse complement strand
GCCATAAATCCGTTAACTAATCGTGTTTATGTGGCTAACCATGGTGTTAGTGAGAATGTGAGTGTTATTGATGCAGACACAGATGAAGTTATCAAAACGATAAGGTTGGGACATTTTCCTAGGAGAATCGCCATAAATCCATTAACAAATAGAATTTATATTTCAGACGGTGAAAATATTATTTCTGTAATAGATGGAGATGCTCACAGTGTTGTTGATAAGATAAAAGTTAACGGAAATGCGTTAAATATTGCGGTGAATCCGTTAACAAATCGCATTTATACTACAAATCCTAATGCCGATAGCATTAGTGTAATTGATGGAGACACTAATCAACTAATTGATTCAATTAAGATGAAAAAACCGTCTGATATTGTCGTTAATCCAAAATTTGGTATTGCCGTAAATCAAATAACAAATTTGATTTATGTGGCCTCGGAAAATAGCTATTATCACAAAACCCTGTTGGATTTTAAAAATTTATCGGTTTTTCAAATAGTTCAAGGAAAGTATTTGGCAATTCCGGCCTTTTAATAATTTTTTTTACTTTTAAAGGAATTTTCTCAAAATCATCTTGGGATTTATTCATTTCTTGACGAACTATTTTAGCATCAATTTCAGCAAACCGTTCCTCTAACGTTGCTTTGCCATTTAAGATAATTTTAAGATACTTTTCATTTTTTAAATTTTTGACTAATGGTGTATCTGCAAGCATTGCCTTCAAAGTTTTACTCATCGTATTATTGCCACTCTTCTTACGATACCCATATCTTATGTTTCTGAAAAATCTTTCAAGAATATTGTTTGTCCTTTGTGGTTGAATAGTTGTTTTTCCATGCGGTGTTTCTACTGTAATAGGGTCTGCAAATAATTTCTCCCAATATTTATCTATTTGTTCTAACATCTTTTTATATTCCAGATTCTTATTAGAATACTTATTTTCTACAAACCATTTACGAAACTTTTTTACCCTTTGTTTAATTTCTTTGATATTTTCTTCATTTCCATCATCATTAAGCCCATTGTTTTCCTCTGGTTCTGCTATACGCAATGCCTCTCTCAATTTATCATAAACAATCATTTTCTCTTGCATCTGTATTGATGCAATTTTTATTGTTTCATCATTAACTGTGTTTTCTAATATATGACATACCTTGACAAATGGTTTATTGTCGTTTGGATTTCCACGTAAATATTTCTTTTGTAACAATTTACATTTCTCATATATTTCCTGAAGTCTTTGGTAAAAACTCAAATAAGGCCGGTCAAACGGAAATCCATATCCATTACCCTCTTTTTTGCCTGCCAATGCCCACTGTATCAACGTATAAACAGTCACTACAGGTGTGTATTCGAGTGTCCATTCTTCCATAATACCTTCTTCCAAATTGTTAATCGAGGTATTTAAGAGATTAGGATATTTATCAATTACTTTTTTTAGTTGCAGTGCTTTTTTCTTCAACAACCCTTGAGTACCGTAATATTTCAACCGATTTCTAATGATATCATTTTCTTTTCCAAAAAGATCTTTACCTAGATCACGAAGAAAATGAAAATGGCAGATGTAGTCCGGTATCCCATTAAACACCGTTTTGATAGCATTTGATATACCTTTCCCCATATCACTAACAACCGCAACAGGTTCTCCAAATGTGTTTTTTATTTCTTTGAAAAACGGTATTATCTTTTCTGCTTTTTCTGTCGGAATTTTAACATTACCTAAAACTAGATTACTTATCTCGTCTAAAGCTGTCATCAGATGTGGACTATCACCTTCACACATTGCATCAACATGCAGAATGTATCCTCCTTGGCTACAAATTACTTTTTTGATCTCTGGACTACTTTCTTTATGTGTCATAGCAAGGTATACAATAAATTTCTTCGCTAAATATGTAATCTCACTTACTGATATTGTTATATTTTTATTCTTTAGTTCTATCTGTATTTCTTTTTCATTTCCGTACTTAAGGAAAATCGCTTTGCCTATATGTACAAGTACGTCATAACCAAAATTACACCCATCAGGGATGAGCTTTTTGAGTTCCTGTGATTTATATATTTTATTACATTTTGGACATGTTAGAATCGTTTCTTTTGATGTAAAAGCTCCTATACCCATTGTTATTACTTTTTCCCGTCTATATGTTCGCTGTACATACAGGGTGGAGCCACAACATGTAGTGTCTTCCGGGCGGAAAGAGATTGTAGGCTTGTTTTTAAATAATGTTCTCAGGCATATAAAGCCTAGTAGCTGGTCAATGTATTTTCCAAGTTTTCTAACTACTATATATCCGTTGTTTTTTTTTCTAGCCCATGATATTCCAAAAGATTCCTGATAGTTTCACTTCTTATTTGGCAACCTTGACTATTTAACTTTTTAGATAGCTCTTCGGCTACCATATGAGGATGTCTTATTAGTTCAACCAAGATAATTATGGACTCTGCATCACTAGGTAATCTTGTAAGTTGCTTAAGCTTTTCATGTTCTTGTCGATTTTGCTTTTGTTGGTTATATATTGTTTCATCACATGAAAAATGCACAAACTCTCTACCAATTTTTTCTTTCCTCAATTTATTAGCATTACGATCTTGCGACATAAATGAGCTCAGAGGAACACCAATAATTTTTCCAGCCTCCAGTACAGTTAATCCGCTTTGTGAATTATTAACAAGCATGGATATCGTTTGGTTGAGATTCCCGCTTTTTGAAAAACATATCCCCTTGTAACTCCATAATCCATTCTCATCAAAGTTTGGAATATTTTTAAAAATATAATACCGTCCATTATGATTATAACTTGTATATGTACCCCATTTACTTAGCCTCCTTTGTACTGTTCGTTTACTACAGTTTAAAAGCTCTGACAATTGATTTAGAGTTATTACTTTTTTTTTCTTAAAAATTTTTATAGCCTTTTGATCTTCTTCATTTTGAAGTGACATTTTTACCTCCTGACGTAGTATAAGATATAAACCGCATTATATCTTATACTACGTCAACTAAATAGCAAAAAAACACCTTTTCTGGCTTAAATATTACAGTTTATAGGGATTTCTTAGAGAATTTTAAGTATTTATACTATGACACACATTGTGAGGTAAGAAGCTTACCTCCGTAATGAAGGGCTTTGAAGCTGGTTTTTGTTTTCCAAGCAGGTTTTGCGATAATAG
>JABMPI010000504.1 GCA_013203755.1 Bacteroidota bacterium | reverse complement strand
GCTCTTTTTCGTATTGCAGTTCTTGTTGTACTATCAACTGTTCTAAAGTCCATCTTTTCCATAAGCAAATATACAAATTATTTGCGCTATAATCTAATTATATTACCGCTGTGTTAATAACATCAACTTCAATGGTAATGGTTGTGGCATCTATTCCAAAAACTGCGCTTCCGAAGGTTTTAACTAACATAAATGGAAATTTAATTAACTAAATTAGAATCTCTTAAAATTAAGGATTTTGTTTTGAAATAAAAAGGTGTATTTCCTATAGATTTCTGGAATAAACTATATCAAAAAAGACAGAAAATTAGTTCTAACTCTTTTCATAATATACAACCAGCTAGACAAATTTGCGTGAATTCATCGAATATACCCGACAAATTAACTTGAATTCATCGAATGCATTAGACATATTAGCGTGAATTTATCGATTATAAGACTAGTATAACTTCTTTCTTTTTACCAAATAAGAGAGTAAAACTTGTTTGAAATCCTTGTTAATATCTGCTTCTGCCAATTCAATTTGATACTGGCCACATTTAACTTTTAACTCTTCGAAGTAGTTATTTACAGTAGAAACGTAATGTTTTTTCACTTCCCATGGATTAAATTTAACGGTTTGCCCACTTTCCAAATCAACAAATTTATGTGGCCGGTTACTAAAATCAAATTCGCGTTCGAGCGTGTGGTCGGTAACATGGAAAAGAATTACTTCGTGTTTATTGTAGCGTAGATGTTGCAACGCAGAAAAAAGTTCATCGGTATTCTGACCATCCAACATATCGCTGAAAAGAATTACCAACGATCGTTTATGAATGTTTTCAGCAATTTGGTGAAGTACTTTGGTAGTGTTGGTGGTTTTGCGCAGATGTGCATTTTCTGGTTGAATTAATCCCGACAATTTTCCATACATCACTTCGGCATTTACGGAAGAAATGCGCGGATTGGTATGAAATTCAATTTCGTCAGAAATAAGAGTTAAACCAACTGCATCCCTCTGTTTTCGCAATAAATAGATTAATGCTGCGGCTGTATAAACCGAAAAAGCTAATTTGTTTTGAAGGTGTTTTTTTCCCTTTGAATAAGGAAACAACATGGAAGAAGAGGTGTCGATTACCAATTGGCAACGAAGGTTGGTTTCCTCTTCGTACTGTTTGACAAAAAGTTTATCGGTGCGGGCAAACAATTTCCAGTCGATGCGTTTGGTAGATTCTCCCTGATTGTACAATCGATGCTCGGCAAATTCAACCGAAAACCCATGAAAGGGACTTCGATGTAAACCAGTGATAAATCCTTCAACAATTTGTTGTGCTATTAAACCCAGATTGTCGAACTGGTGAAACTGTTCTATGTCGAAAATACTTTTCAAAATATACCCACAAAAAATCATCGGATGACAAAAAACAGTCACCCGATGTTATTATTTTATTTATACAATATTCTTACAGTATTGCTTCCAACTTAGTAACAAACGACTGTTTCGGCGCTGCTCCCACTTGTTTATCAACCACTTCTCCACCTTTAACAAAGATTACTGTAGGAATATTGCGGATTCCGTATTTCATTGCAACGTTTGGATTTGAGTCTACATCTACTTTCCCGATAACTGCCTTACCTTCGTATTCTGTTGCTAATTCTTCAATAATGGGACCAACCATTCTACATGGACCACACCAAACCGCCCAAAAGTCAATCATCACAGGTTTATCCGAGTTCATTACCAATTCTTCAAAATTGGCATCAGTAATTTCTAAAGCCATAATACTTCTATTTTAATTATAATTGTTTCAATATATTTTGCACAAAATTAGCTAATTAATTCTATATCCAATATCCATTTCCTCTTCAAAAAACTTTAGAAAACTATCAGACAAATCTACTTTAACTGTTCTTGAAAACATTTGTATTTGCATATTGTTTTCCGGATCGTAAACATTAAATTTTAAAATTGAGTTCCCCTCATTGTTTTGAGCTAGAGAATCGATTTTATCAATTACCGACTCATTTAATTTATTAAGCGGCAAGTTTATGGTTACACTTTTTACATAATTTTTTTGACCTCGGAAAGCAATTCAATTTGAGCCACTTTAAATTCATAAAATTCGCTCTTATAACGTGCTTTCACAGCGCCTTTTACCATTAAAAAAAGTCCCGGTTTACAGTACATATGAAAACTCACATAGTCTTTCCCAAAAAAGAAAAATTCTTTTGAATCGGTGTAATCCGAAAGCGTTAACATGGCATAAGGATTTCCATTTTTTGAAGTCCCTTCCTTTGCCGCTGTTACCATTCCTCCTAAAGTGAACTCTTTATCGATGTATTTTTCGATATCATTATTAAGGTCTGTTAAAGTTGCATCTCTGGAACAAAAATTCCGCAATTCCAATCTGTAATCATCGAGCGGATGAGCAGTTAAATATATCCCAATCAAGCTTTTTTCCTTTTCGAGGAGGATTAATTTTGCCCACTCTTCTACTTGCGGAAAATCCGGTTTTTTAATTACCTGGCTACTTTCCATTCCCCCAAACAAACTTTGCTGCGCACTCTGTGCCTCCAATTGAATTCGGTTTCCGTACTTTATTATTTTCTCTACAAAAGTGGTATTGTCGTTTTCGTCTTCTCCAGCAAAAAAGCCACTTCGTTTTACATTACCCAAACCGTCGAAAGCACCAGCCATTGCAAGCCCTTCCAGATTTTTTTTATTTACCGACTGCAAGTTTACATTTTCAACTAAATCGTAAATTGTTTTAAACTCGCCAAATTCCTCGCGTGCTTTTATTATTGTTTGAACGGCACCGGCACCTACTCCTTTAATAGCGCCCATCCCAAACCGAAGGTCGCCATTTTTATTTGCAGTAAATTTTATAAAACTCTCATTAATATCTGGGCCAAGTACGTTTAACTTCATTCGCTTACACTCGGTCATGAGTTTAGTAATATCGGTAATATTACTAAGATTTCGGCTCATGTTAGCCGCCATAAATTCTGCCGGATAATGTGCTTTCAAATAACCCGTTTGATAGGCAATCTGGGCATAACAAACCGAATGCGATTTATTAAATGCATATTCCGCAAAAGCTTCCCAATCTTTCCATATTTTCTCAATAACATCTTCAACTTTTTTACCCGTCAGTTTACATTCATCAATAAATTGAAAATTTGCTTTGCATCCATCCACAAACTTCATCTTCAATTTATTCATTACAGCAATAATTTTTTTACCCATTGCTTTTCGTAATGTATCTGAATCGCCACGAGTAAAATTGGCCAGCAACCTTGAAAGTAACATCACCTGTTCCTGAAAAACCGTAATTCCATATGTTTCGCTCAGGTATTTCTCCATCATTGGCAAATCGTATTCTACTTTCTGCCTACCATGTTTCCGGGCAATGTAATCGGGAATGTATTTCATTGGCCCCGGACGGTAGAGTGCATTCATTGCAACTAAATCCTCAAAACGGTTTGGTTTCAAATCGCGCATGTGTTTCTTCATTCCGTCCGATTCAAACTGAAAGATAGCCGTTGATTCGCCGTGGCTCAACATTTCGTATGTTTTTTTGTCGTCATGCGGAATAGTATCAATATCCACCACAATCCCTTTTGAGAGTCGTATATTTTCTAGGGTTTCCTTAATTATTGAAAGTGTTTTCAAACCCAGAAAATCCATTTTCAACAAACCAATATCTTCTACAAAACGCCCGTCGTATTGCGTTGTCAGCAGATGTACCTCATCTTTGGTAGGCATTAATGGAATATGCTCGTTAAGCGGATCTCTACTTATTAAAATTCCACAGGCATGTACGCCGGATTGCCGAACTGAACCTTCAAGTGCCTCAGCAAATTTTAGCGTTTGAGCGATAAGAGGGTTTGTCGAGGTTTTCTCCTTTTTTAAATCCGGGCTTTCTATAAATGCCTTTTTTAAAGTTATTTTTGGAGTTTCCGGAACTAGTTTTGCCAATCGATCGGCTTCAGGTAATGGAAGTTTCAAAACGCGGGCAACATCCCGGATTGCCATTTTTGCGGCCATTGTTCCAAAAGTACAAATATGCGCAACCTTATCTTTCCCATATTTATTTGTAACGTACTCCAGCACCAATTGACGTCCATCGTCATCAAAGTCAATATCGACATCGGGAAGTGAAACCCTGTCAGGATTTAAGAAACGTTCGAAAAGCAAATCGTATTTTATGGGATCTATGTTAGTAATTCCGGTGCAATAAGCAACCGCTGCTCCTGCCGCTGACCCCCGTCCGGGACCGACCAACACCCCCATTTCACGAGCTTCGTTTATAAAGTCTTGTGTAATAAGAAAGTATCCCGGATATCCCATTTTCTCAATAGTATCCAACTCAAAGTCTAAACGTTCGGTTACACTTTTTTCCAATGGGTCACCATACCGTTTTTTTGCACCGATGTAGGTTAAATGTCTTAAAAATGCCGATTCTAACTTAACCCTGATTACTTTGTCGTATCCACCCAAGCGATCTAATGCCTCGTCGCCAAATTCTTCGCGTAATTTATCTTCGGAAAATTTAATCCTAAATTCGTCCTCTGTTCCAATATCTTTCGGGATTGGGAAAACCGGCATAATTGGTGCCGAATCCAATTGATAATTTTCAACTTTTTCCGCAATTTCAGCTGTATTTGTCAATGCATCGGGCACATCGTTAAAAAGTTGATTCATTTCGGCTTGCGTTTTAAACCACTCCTGCCTGGTATAACGCATCCGGCTCGGATCATCCAAGTCTTTTCCGGTATTCAAACAAATTAATAAATCGTGTGCGCTGGCATCTTCCGCATTAGTAAAATGAACGTCGTTGGTAGCAATAATTTTTACACCATACTTTTTTGCCAACGGAATAATGAGCTTGTTTACATTAACCTGATTATCGTAAACATTTTGTCTTTGCGCCAATGCCTCAGCAGGATGACGTTGCAATTCCAAATAGTAATCGTCACCAAAAACATTCTTATACCATTGAATCGCATTTTCCGCTTCCTTGATGTTATTACTCATCAATTTATTTGGGACTTCTCCTCCCAAGCATGATGACGAAACAATTAATCCTTCGCTGTGCTTTTCAAGCAATTCTTTATCGATACGGGGTTTATAATAACGTCCTTCGTTATTCGCTATAGAGATTAACTTAACCAAATTTCGGTAACCCGTTTTATTTTTCGCTAACAAAATAAGATGGTGACCGGAACGATCGATTTTATCTTTTTTATCTTTTATTGTTCGTGCTGCCACGTAAGTTTCGCAACCCAGAATTGGTTTTACACCCATTTTAGAACAGGTGGCATGAAACTCTTTAATGCCAAACATTGTACCGTGGTCGGTAAGTGCCAATGCACTCATTCCATCGCTTTTAGCTTTTGCAACCAGTGCTTTTATACTGGCTGCTCCATCCAATATGGAGTATTGTGAGTGTACATGTAAATGGGTAAATGGAATCATTATTCAACAACTTATCAGTTAATCCAACTTCACTTTATCAAGCTATAAAGTTAAAGAATTTGGGGTGCTGAAAATGTAATGTTGATAAAAAATGATTGAATTGAAGGAGCATAAAAAAGCCCGATAGAAATCAGGCTTTTAATCAATATTTTTAGAAATTAATTCTGTAATCTCTTCAAATTCCAGAGAAGTAAATTTCATTTTTTTTGAAAAATTGAGCAGGTCAGCTTCATTTTGCATAGGAACTAAATGAATATGCGCATGTGGCACTTCAAGTCCCAGAACTAAAACCCCCACTTTTTCGCAAGGAAATGCTTTTTTAATACCTGTGGCAACTTTTTTTGCAAACAATTGAAGTCCGACATACAATTCATCTTCCAAATCGAAAAGATAATCAACTTCTTTTTTCGGGATTACCAAAACATGCCCTTTTGCCACCGGAAAAATATCCAGAAAAGCCAGATAGTTTTCATCTTCGGCAACTTTGTATGCAGGAATTTCGCCCTTTACTATTTTGGTAAATATACTTGCCACTTATTATTAAATTGAAATTTCTACAATTTCAAATGAAAGAATTCCTGACGGAACTTTAATTTCCACTGAATCTCCTACTTTTTTCCCCAACAAACCTTTGGCAATTGGAGTTTCAATAGAAATCCTATTTTGTTTCAGGTCTGCCTCACTTTCCGGAACCAAAGTATATTGCATAATCGCATTATTCTTTTTATTCTTAATAGTCACTTTATTAAGAATCTGAACATTGGTTGTATCAATTTTTGATTCATCCAAAATTCTTACATTGGCAATTTTACTTTGAATAACTGCCATTTTTGCTTCCAACATTCCTTGCGCATCTTTGGCTGCATCGTATTCTGCATTTTCAGAGATATCGCCTTTTTCAATGGCTTCACCAATTTGTTTAGAGATGGACGGACGCTCCACTTTCATTAGGTGGTCCAACTCCGCTCTTAGCTTTTTCAGCCCCTCTTTTGTTAAATATGTTACTTCGGACATTATTAATCCTCCTTTATTATCTGTTATGGTATAAAAAAATAGAAAGAATCCCGGAGAACCGGAACTCTTTCTTTTGCAAAATTATATATTTTCTTGAATATTAAAATTATATGGCTTAAAAAATGTTTAAAATGAACCAATTAAGCAATATTAAATATACTTTCTATTTAATATCTCACTGTAAATTACCGCCTTTCGCAACGAAAAATCTTCTTTAAGTTTCGATTTTAGTTTTGGCCTATTCATCTCCTTTACCAAATTATTAGCTACAACCGATCGATTATCTCTTTTCTTTTTTAGTTTATTCAATGAGATCTCCACAGCTGCAACTGGCTCCATTTGTTCCTCTTCATAATATTCAGAATTATCTTCCTGACCAGCCAACTCTATTTTATCTTCCAACAATCCCCAGAAATTAGGAGACTTTTGATGTTGCCCTGTATTACCTG
>JABMPI010000503.1 GCA_013203755.1 Bacteroidota bacterium | reverse complement strand
TTGTGTAGGGAGATGCTGAAATAAATTCAGTATGACGTTCTGAAGTGTAACGATTGACTTGATTTCCGTCTTTCATCTTCCTTCTTCCAACTTCTTTTCGTATGTTTGTTTTCAAATTATAAAAACCAATAAAACCATTTAAAATGAAAAAATTTAACTTTCTTTTAGTTGCAGTATTTGTGCTTTCTGCCTTTTTCTCAAATGCACAGAATTCAAAAAATGCTTTCTTCGGTATGTGGACTATTGATATTGATGGTGGTTCTGTTGGATGGCTTGAAGTTCAGGAAAAAGATGGATTTTTAGATGCTGATTTGTTGTGGCAAGGAGGAAGTGTAACTCCGGTTTCGCATGTTTATTTTGTTGATGATAATAATCTTGTTGTAACTCGTACCCGTGACTTAAAAAAGGGAGAAGAACGCACACATGTAATTACTCAAACTTACACTTTCAAAAGAAAAGGCGATAAATTAACAGGTGTTTGCATTGAGCCTTCGCGAGATGGAATGAGTGTTAATGAATCCAAATTTAAAGGTTGGAAGTTACCAAGTGTTTGGGATGCTCCGGATCTGTCGAAAGTAAAATATGGTGCTGCGATTGAACTTTTTAATGGAAAAGATTTGAGTGGATGGAAGCTGCTTAACCCAAAACAAACCAATGGTTTTACAGTGGCTAATGGAGAGTTGGTAAACGACCCGACTCAAGTGGATGGTAAAAGAGTAAGTTATGGAAACATACGTACCGAGGCAGAGTTTGAAGATTTTAATTTGAAATTGGAAGTGAACGTACCTGTTCATAGTAACAGTGGTGTTTATTTGCGTGGTATGTACGAAATTCAGGTTTTCGATTCTTATGGAAAAGAGCTGGATTCGCACAATATGGGTGGGTTATATAGTCGCGTAACTCCTTCTCAGTCTGCCGAAAAACCAGCTGGCGAATGGCAAACTATGGACATTACACTTTGCGACCGTCATGTTACAGTAATTTTAAATGGTAAAACGATTATTGATAATCAACCTGCTTACGGACCTACTGGTGGAGCAATGAGTGCCGATGTTTTTAAAGCAGGTCCAATTTATTTACAAGGAGACCACGGAAAAGTGTCGTATCGGAACATGGTTTTGACTCCTATAATAAAGTAGAATTTTAACTGCATTAAGCAGTTTAGAACTACCCGATATATAAAGTTAAAAAAGGGTTCTTTTCGTAATTTGACGAAAAGAACCCTTTTTTTGTAATGAATTATTTATGGCTGATAGAATTTATTCATAAGTATACATAATATTTATTTACTGATAATGAGGTGTTTAATTGGTTTCTTTTGTTTTTTATTTAAGTGAAATGTTCAGTATTTATAAGATGTTTTTAAGCATAAAAAAAAATATTCGTTTTTGTTGCATATGTTATTATTATGCTAATTGTGATAGCAAAATATTGAGCTGCTAGGGCAATATTTTATAGAAGATTATTTCTTTGTGCGGAATTCAAACACTTAGTTTATTACAATAAAAAAAATAGTTATGAGTATAAAAAAACAAGTACTAAAATCGAAATCAGTTTGCAAAGTAACTTTTCGATTCACAAAAGACATGGCAGAAGGAGCTGAAAAAGTAGCTTTGGTTGGTGACTTTAACAATTGGGATACTGAAGCCCTTGAAATGAAATCTTTGAAATCGGGTGATTTTACCAGCTTACTGGAACTTGAAAAAGGAAAATCGTACGAATTTCGTTATTTAGTTAACGGAAAAGAGTGGGTTAACGATTTGGAAGCAGATAGTTATGTAGCCACCAATTTAGGTGTGGAAAATTGCGTTGTTAATGCAATCTAAGATAGTTGTAAAGTGGGTATTTGAAAAGTTTGATTATTAAACTTTTTAAATACCCATTTTTTTATTTTCCCTCCCTCCCAATCTTCCCTAAGAATATTTTCTGAACTATCCTCAAACAAAGTTGTGCTATTTGTAGCAATGGCAATATCAGGAGCGTCATTTTAAACTTATCGCTTTAAGTTTCATTATCAAATTATTCAAGTGCATTTGTATGTTCATTCTCGTTTTATTCAAAATATTTGTGCTGAAAATTCTAAAAATACAGTAAATCCAAAAAAGGCAATTAAAAACTTTGTTGCATTTTTATCACTACCGTTTTGCAGTTTAAAATTGTATAACAGAATGAATTCTATTTTTGTGAAAAACTTTCTCTATTTTCGGTTTGTTTAAATAAAACTGGATTACTATGGGATCAAAAATTATTCTAATTCTGTTTACAATGACAATTCACCTGAGTGCATTTGCACAAATCGCTAATAAAATCGAGAGAGAAGCAAAAATTCAAACCGAATATGCTTTTAAGCTTTGTAAACATTTACATCAAAACCCGGAGTTATCGTTTCATGAATTTGAAACTGCAAAACGAATGGTAGCTGAATTGAAATTGGTGGGTTTTGAAGTAACCGAAAATTTTGGAGGCAACAGTATAGTTGGTGTATTGAAAAATGGAGATGGACCGGTAATTATGCTTCGTACAGATATGGATGCACTGCCTATTAAAGAGAAAACCGAATTTGAATTCGCCAGCACCAAAACTGCTGAAACAGAGGATGGCGATGAAGTAGCGGTTATGCACGCTTGCGGTCACGATATTCACATGTCGACCTGGACTGGGACAGTAAGAACTTTGGTAGCCTTAAAAGAGGAATGGAAAGG